>NZ_CAXFDV010000162.1:0-2684 GCF_964001545.1 uncultured Aquincola sp. | reverse complement strand
GGCGGTGATCCTGGCCACGCTCAAGCGCTTCGACCACCACAAGGAACGCACCGCCGCCGCGCTGGGCGTGAGCCTGAAGACGCTCTACAACCGGCTCAAGGAATACGCCGAGAAGTAGCGCGGCCGGCCGCCGCGTCCGTGCCTGGCGGCATGGCGGCGGCCAGCTCGGCCACCATCGACCAGATGCGCTGTGCGGCCGGCGACAGCGAACGGTTGCGTCGCGCCACCAGCACGATGCGCCGACGCAATGGCGGGTGCAGCGGCACCGCCCGCAGCGCCTGGCCATCGGGCAGCGGCAGCGACAGCGCCGGCAGGATGGACAGGCCCAGCCCCTCGGCCACCATGCGGAAAGCGGTGGTGGCATTGCCCACGTCCAGCACCACGCGCGCCGGCGTGCCGCGCGCCGCAGGCAACGCGCGCAAGGCCTCGTCGATCAGCGGCCGGCTGCCCGAGGTGTGGTCCAGCAGCACCAGCGGCTGACCGGCCAGCGCGGCCAGCGGCACCCGGGTGCGCGCGGCCAGCGCATGGCCCGCCGGGCACACCAGCACGAAGCCTTCTTCGAACACCGGCTGCTGGTCCAGGTCGTCCATCTGCTCGCCGCCCACCACCACCGCGAAGTCGACCGCGCCGCTGCGCACGCTTTCCAGCGCCAGACGCTGGGCCTGGTCGGTCAGCAGCACCTGGATGTCGGGGTGGCGCTGCAGCGCGACCGACAGGCAGCGCGGCATCAACCCGGCCGAGACGGTGGGCGCGCTGGCCACCCGCACCACGCCGCGCGCCTGGGCGCCCAGCGCCTGGGTGCGGGCCAGCAGCTCCTGCAGGTCGCCCATCACGCGGCGCAGCGGGCCCACGAGCGCTTCGCCGGCCGGGGTCAGCAGCACCTCGCGCGTGGTGCGGTCCAGCAGCTTCAGGCCCAGCTCGGCTTCCAGCGCGCGGATGCTCTGGCTGACCGCCGGCTGCGACAGGCCGATGGCATCGCCCGCGCGGGCAAAGCCACCTTCGTCGGCGATGGCGAGCAGCACCTGCAGCTGGCGCAGGCTGACATTCATAAGCTGGATGGATGAGCCGATCCCATCAATCCATTTTACAAACGCCGGGCGCCGGCCTGTAATGGCGCCTCAGTTACTGGATGCCCGCCATGCGCCGACCCGCCTTCATCCCCGACAACTTCGTGCTGCTGCTGCTGGCCACGGTGGCGCTGGCCAGCCTGCTGCCGGTGCACGGCACCAGCGCCCAGGCGGTGAAGTGGCTCACCAATGCCGCGGTGGCAGGCCTCTTTTTCCTGCACGGTGCCAAGCTCTCGCGCGAGGCGGTGGTGGCCGGCCTGCTGCACTGGCGGCTGCACCTGACGGTGTTCAGTGCCACCTTCGTGCTGTTTCCCATCCTCGGGCTGGCGCTGCGGCCGCTGTTCGAGCCGCTGATCGGCCCCACGCTCTACCTGGGCGTGCTGTTCATCTGCGCGCTGCCGTCCACGGTGCAGTCGTCCATCGCCTTCACCTCCATCGGCAAGGGCAACGTGCCGGCGGCCATGTGCAGCGCCTCCACCTCCAACATCGTGGGCATTGCGCTCACGCCGCTGCTGATCGCGGCGATGGCCTCCACCAGCTCGGCCGGCAGCAGCGCGGCGGGCGTGATGTCCTGGCATTCGGCCGCCGGCATCGTGGGTCTGCTGCTGCTGCCCTTCGTGGCCGGCCAGATCGCGCAGCGCTGGATCGGCGGCTGGGTGGCGCGCCACCGCGGCATGCTCAAGTGGTTCGACCAGGGCTCCATCCTGCTGGTGGTGTATTCGGCCTTCAGCGAAGCCACGGTCGAGGGCCTGTACCAGCAGGTGAGCCTGGGCACGCTGGGCATCCTGGTGGGCATCAGCGCGGTGCTGCTGTTCGTGGTGATGGGCGTGCTGGTGCTGTTCAGCCGCCGCGCCGGCTTCAGCCGCGAAGACGAAGTGGCCATCGTGTTCTGCGGCTCGAAGAAGACGCTGGCCAGCGGCGTGCCGATGGCGCAGATCCTGTTCGCCGGCCAGGCCGTGGGCCTGATCGTCCTGCCCATCATGGTGTTCCACCAGCTGCAGCTGATGGTGTGCGCCTCGCTGGCCAAGCGCTATGCGCGCCGGGCGGAAGAGGCCGCGCCGGCCGCGGCGGAAGCGCCTGCCGCACAGGCCGCGCGGCCCTGACCTGGCCGGCCCGCCTTGGCCGCGCTATTGCAGCGTCTCGTCCGGCCGCGGCTGGTTGGGCAGGTCGGGCTCACGCACCGGTGGCGTGCTGCTGGGCGGGTCGCCCTCGGGGGTGACGGGCAGCACGTCCGGCGGTGGCGGCGGGGGTGGCTGGGGCACGCTGTGCAGTCTCATCGCAATCTCCTGAAAAGGCGCGATGGCTGCGGCAGATGGCGTGCCCGTGAGCCCGCCGAAGGAGTCAGCGGCGCTTCGGAGCAGCCTTCTTCGCCGCATCGGCGCGCGCGCCGTCGGTGAACAGCTTGGCCGCGCGGCCCTTGAGTTCCAGCAGCTCGCTGGCGGTGACGGAGTACTTGCCGCCGACGGCGTCCACTTCCACGCGGAATTCCACCTCGTGTCCGTTGTTGGACAGCATGCCGCTGGTGAAGTCGTATTCGGGGTCTTCGGCGGGCAGGCCGCGCTGGGCCACGTCGTAGTCGATGTACTTGACGTCGCGGATCTCGCCGCTGGCCAGGTC
>NZ_CAXFDV010000161.1:0-2551 GCF_964001545.1 uncultured Aquincola sp. | reverse complement strand
GGCCTGCACCCAGGCCACCTCGCCCCGCACGCCACGCACCGGCAGCGCGGGCCGGGCGCCCAGGCCGCGCACGTCGAACACATGGTCGAAGCGGCGGCCGTCCAACCGGCCTGGCTCGGCGGTGGTCACCGGCTGCTGCCAATGCCAGCGCACGCCCTGCGCGGTGGCGGCCTCGGCCAGGGCCAGCATCGCCTGCACCGCATGCACCTGGCCTTCACCGGGCAGCAGCCAGGCCAGCGCGGGGCCATGCACCGCGGGCTCCAGTTCGGCCAGTTGCGGCAGGCTCAAGGGTTGCGGGCCGGGCCAGGTGCCTGACCGCGCGAGGCCAGCGGGCGCCTCTTCCACATGGCCGCCGGTGCCCGCCACCGCGGCGCCCCTGGCCGCCAGCACCGACAGCAAGCGCTGCGCACTGCCCGCATCGGCGCGGTGCGCCAGCAGCAGGCTGCCCTGGCGCCGAAAGTCCACTTGTCTAGGCAACCTGGGCAGCCACTCTGCCCACAGGTCCAGGCTGCGCCAGCCGCGCCGGGCAGTGGCCAGGTCGGCGGTTTCCAGCTCGGCGATGGGGCTGAGCATGCCGGCCGCCGTCCAGCCTGCGGCGTGGGGCGGGGTGCGGTCGTCGGGCCCGGCGGCTGGGTCGAACACGTCCACCGCATGCCCGGCCGCCGACAGTCGCCAGGCCAGCAGACGGCCCAACAGTCCGGCGCCGGCAATGCCGATGTGGCGTCCCTTCATCGCAAGCCCCCGGGCCGGATCTTGTGCATGGCCCGCGGTGCATGGCCATGGTTCAAGGGGCCGTTGCCAGCACCGGTCTGAACGTCGGCGCCGTGGCGCAGCGCCTGCTGCACAAAGGCATGCGCGGCGCCCACCGCATCGGCCAGGCCCAGGCCCAGCGCCAGGTGAGCCGCCACGGCCGAGGCCAGCGTGCAGCCGGTGCCATGCAGGTTGCGGCTGTGGATGCGCGCGGCGGTGAAGCGGCGGTGCAGCCCCTCGCGCGACTTCAGCACGTCCACCACCTGCTCGCCGGGCAGGTGCCCGCCCTTCAGCAGTACGGCCTGCGCACCCAGGGCCAGCAGCCCGTCGGCCGCCGCGTCCAGCTCGTCCACCGAGACGATGGCGCGGCCCAGCAGCAAGGCAGCTTCGTCCAGGTTGGGCGTGATCAGCGTGGCCCGCGGCAGCAGTTGCTGCACGATGACCTGCACCGCATCGCGGTCGATCAGCGCGTCGCCACTGGTGGCGATCATCACCGGGTCCAGCACCACCGGCGCCAGCACATGGCGGTCGATGGCCGCGGCCACGCAGCGCACCGTCTCGGCCGCATGCAGCATGCCGATCTTCACCGCGTCGGTGCCGATGTCTTCCAGCACCGCGTCGATCTGCGCGGCCAGCACGGCCACCGGCACCGCATGGATGGCACGCACGCCGCACGTGTTCTGGGCCGTGATGGCGGTGATGGCGCTGGTGCCGAAGCAGCCCAGCGCGACGAAGGTCTTCAGGTCGGCCTGGATGCCGGCGCCGCCACCGCTGTCGGAGCCGGCGATGGTGAGCACCCGCGCATAGCGCGCCATCGCGGCGCCAGCGGGTTCGGGCAGGTCGGTGGTCATCGGCATCCTTCGGCATGCGGGCATGCCGGGGCCGGAAGATGGACCGGCCTGGGGATGTCCGTCAGATGGCCGGCGCTGCTTCCCTCCGCTGGCATGACCCAGTTCAGGTTCAAAGGGTGTTTCTCAGTCGTGCGGCGCACGACACCCCTAGCAAGCCCCGATTATGGCCACAGCGGCCGGTGCGAAGAAATGTGAAGCCCCGCCTACAATCGCGGCCGCCGCAGCCCCCGGGCCGCGGCACTTCGCTGGGGGTGTTGGCCTGCGCAGGCAGGCCGACTGAGACAGTCCCTTTGAACCTGATTGAGGTAATCCTCGCGCAGGGAAGCCGACGGACCGCGGTCCGCCGCACCGCTCACGCCGGTGCCGCACGCCACGCCGCTTTGCACCCTGCCATCGACCTGAGACCACGATGGCTTCCGCTGTTTTCCGCTTTTCGTTCACCACGCTGGCTGCCGCCGCCAGCCTGTCCATGCTGCCTGCCCAGGCCCAGTCCACCGATGCCCAGACCATCGAGGTCACCGGCCGCGTGCTCACCAACGCGCCGGGCATCGGCGGCTTCGGCAACGCGCCGTTGTCCAAGGTGCCGTTCGCGGGCGCCGTGGTCAGCACCACGGCGTTGAAAGACCTCGGCGTTACGCGACTGTCCGACCTGACGCGGCTGGACGCCAGCCTGTCCGACGCCTACAACTCCGAGGGGTACTGGAGCTTTTTGTCGGTGCGCGGCTATGTGCTGGACAACCGCTTCAACTACCGGCGCGACGGCCTGCCCATCAATGCCGAGACCGCCATCGGCCTGGCCAACAAGGAACGCATCGAGGTGCTCAAGGGCACCAGCGGCATCCAGGCCGGCACCAGCGCGCCCGGCGGGCTGGTGAACTTCGTGGTCAAACGGCCTGATGGCAACGTGCGCAGTGCCGGCCTCAGCTGGCGCGAGAACGGCATCGTGGGGG
>NZ_CAXFDV010000160.1:0-21246 GCF_964001545.1 uncultured Aquincola sp. | reverse complement strand
TGCCCGGCCGGGCCGCCGAAGCTGATGAAGCCCAGCTTCAGCCAGAAGCGGAAGGCCTGGGCGAAGGTGACGGTGGGTGGTGTGAGCTGCGGCGAAGGGATTGCTGGGGGAGTGCAGGCCATTGGTGGCAGCAAAGTGGGGTCCGGCGCAAGCGCAAGCTTGTTGGCTTCACCGGAAGTAACCAGGGCATGACGACATTCTCTCTTGACAAGCAGGTTAAACCGGTGCGAACCGCCATCAGTTGGCCAGTGGCGCTGTTGTGGCTGAGAACGACCGGCTCGCGGCTAAAAAGCCGGTCGGCGGCCCTGCTGGTTGCAAGTGGAGAGTCAGCGTCTCGGTGGAAGGTCCCGACGCCGCGGCCTGCGTCAATATTGACCTTGGTTTGCCTGTTACCGCCTCTGGCAGCATTCATCGTGCCATTGAGGGAGCTGACCGTGACTCGCACCGACAAGAGGTCGTACCTTCTCCACTATCCCGACACTCATCCTCACCTTGATGTCGAGCGCGGTCCGAACGACAAGGGGGTGGGCTCATGGGTTCCGAACAACAAACACCGATACCTGGCGGACTTCATACAGGCTTCTCATGGCGCCCGGGCCAACTGGCCGCACCGCGTCTACATCGATCTCTTCAGCGGGCCCGGTCGCGTACAGGTGGAAGGCGAGTCTGCCACCAGAGATGGCGGGGCGCTGGTTGCTTGGAGGCAAGGGGCGATACAGCCAAATGCTCAGTTCACCAAGATGTTGATCGCGGACAAGGAGCCCACGCGAGTGCACGCATGTTGCGCAAGGCTTGAGGCTGCTGGAGCGACCGTGGAAGGCTTCCCTGGCGTGGCTGCTGAGACGGTTGATCACGTGCTGGACAGGGTGCCCCGCAGGAGTTTTTGCCTTGCCTATCTTGACCCATACAACCTCCAATTCCTGTCGTTCGAGATCATCAAGAAGCTGGCAACCCTGCAGACCATTGACTTTGCCGTTCACTTCAGCACGATGGACCTCGCGAGGAATGTCGACATGGAGTTCAGGCGAGGACGCTTCGACGACACGGCGCCAGGATGGTCCCAGGCCATAGACCCATCCACCATGGCGCGCAGCTCGGTGCGAGAGGCCTTTTTCGACTACTGGTGCGGTCTGATCAAGGGCTTGTGCTTTGAGTTCAGCGAGAAGATGCCGTTGATCACGTCGGATCGGAAGGCCCCGATCTATCGGCTGGTGTTCTTCAGTCGGCACCCACTGGCCAACCGCCTGTGGTCTGACGTGGCTCGTTCGCCTAACGGCGAGCTTTTCTGAGGGTCCGCAGCCCGATAATCGCGGCTTGCGAGAGGAGCATCTTGTGGGCACGTATTCGACTATTGAGTGGACCGAGGTGACCTGGAACCCAGTCACTGGCTGCTACAAGATCAGCCAGGGGTGCAAGCATTGCTATGCCGAGCGGATGGCCAAGCGGCTGAAGGCGATGGGCTCCGCACGATATGAGAACGAGTTCCAGCCGACTCTTCACTGGGATCTGGTGGACCAGCCGCTACGGTGGAAGAAAGGCAAGACGGTCTTCGTTAATTCGATGAGCGACCTGTTTCAGGACGACGTCCCGCCGGACTTCATTGGCGCGGTCTTCCGCACAATGGCGGCAACGCCGCAGCACACCTACCAGATTCTGACGAAGCGGTCGACGCGGCTACTGGAACTGGCGCCCTCACTGCACTGGCCCGACAACGTGTGGATGGGCGTAAGCGTCGAAGACGGTCGAGCGCTCAACCGGGTCGACGATCTGCGGCGCGTACCTGCGAAAGTGAAGTTTCTTTCATGTGAACCTCTGATCGGCTCACTCGGGGGCCTTAACTTGGAAGGCATCCACTGGGCGATTGTCGGCGGAGAGTCAGGGCCTGGCGCAAGGCCAATGGAGCCTGCTTGGGTCGACGAGATTCGCCTCGAGGCTGAGCGCTCGCGTAGCTTGTTCTTCTTCAAGCAGTGGGGCGGGGTCAGGAAGGACAGGACCGGCCGCCTGCTCCATGGGAGGACCTGGGACGACATGCCCGCGCGGCGATCAGCCATCACTGCCAACGTCGCAGTCTGATCGCGCTGCTGGCCCGGTCTTCGGGTCGGACCGTCGTTTGGGGCACGTTCTCGGCTGATCGCCTGCTTGGCTTGGCGTATCTCCTTTCTTTCGCGCACTCGCTCAGCTGAAGCGCCGGTTCGGCACCCTCGCCAGCCCCAGGTGCTCGCGCAGCGTGCGGCCCTCATAGGCGCGTCGGAACAGGCCGCGGCGCTGCAGCTCCGGCACCACCAGCTGCGTGAAGTCGTCCAGCCCGCCGGGCGTGCTGCTGAACATCACGTTGAAGCCGTCGGCCGCGCCGGTGGAAAACCAGTGCTCGAAGTCGTCGGCAATCGCCTGCGGCGTGCCCACCAACATGCGGTGGCCGCCCGCGCTCCAGCGGGTGTAGAGCTGCTGCACCGTCGGCCGCTCCTTGCGTATCCAGTCCACCAGCAGCTTCTGCCGGCTCTGGTGGCTGTTGGTCAGCGGAATCTCGTCGGGCAGTTCCACCCGCGCATCCAGCGGCAGCCGCGTGAGGTCGATGCCCAGGCTGGCGTAGCTGCTCAGCGCGCGCAGCACCACGTCGGCATCGCGCGCCTGCAGTAGTTCGCCCCACTTGTCGTCGGCCTCGGCCTGGCTTCGGCCGATCACCGGCATCACGCCGGGCAGGATGTGGAGCTGCTCGGGGCCGCGGCCCAGCGCGGCGGCGCGCTGCTTGACGTCGGCGTAAAACGCCCGGGCTTCGTCGATGTCCTGCGCGGCGGTGTACAGCATCTCGCCCACGCGGGCGGCCAGGGCCTTGCCGTCTTCCGAAGCACCGGCCTGCGAGATCACCGGCCAGCCCTGCAGCGGCCGCGGCGCGTTGAGCGGGCCGCGCACCTGGAAGTGTTGGCCGCGGTGGTTCAGCACATGGAGTTTGCTCGGGTCGGCCCAGCGCCCGCTGGCCTTGTCGGTGACGAAGGCGTCGTCGGCCCAGCTGTCCCACAGGCCGGTGACCACGTCGACGAACTCATGCGCGCGCTCATAGCGGGCGCCATGGTGGCGGTGGGCGTCGAGGTTGAAGTTCTCGCCGCCGCCGGTGGAGGTGACCACGTTCCAGCCCGCGCGCCCGCCACTCAGGTGGTCGAGCGAGGCGAAGGCGCGGGCCACGTTGTAGGGCTCGCTGTAGCTGGTGCTCACCGAGCCCACCAGGCCGATGCGCTCGGTGGCCATGGCCAGGGCCGACAGCAGCACCATGGGTTCCCAACGCGGGGCCTGCGGACTCTGCGCCACCGTGGACGGGTCGGTGGCGGCGAACACGTTGTCGTAGAAAAAAAGGGCGTCGAAGCAGGCGGCTTCCAGCTTGCGGGCATAGGACACGTAGCGCTGCACGTTCCAGGCGGCATCGATGTCGGAAGCCGAGTGGCGCCAGCTGTCGCCCTGCACCGCCGAGCCGGTGAAGTAGGCGCCCAGCTTCAACTGGCGCCGCGCGGGCACGCCGCTCATGGCTTGGCCGCCACGCTGGCCGGCTTGAAGTAGTCGGGCAGGCGGTAGCCCTTCCAGGCCGGGTTGGATTCAAAGGCCTGCTGGAACTGCGGCGACTGGTAGGCGGCCACGAGGTCGCGCGCGAACTTGGCGTTCTGGTTGCTGCGCTTGACGGCCACCACGTTCACGTAGGGCAGCGTCATGTCTTCCAGCTTCAAGGCTTCGGTCAGCCTCAGGCCATAGGCCACCGCAAAGTTGCCCTGGATGGCGGCCAGGTCGGCATCGTCCAGCGAGCGCGGCGCCTGCGCCGCATCCAGCGGCACGATCTTCAGCTGGCGCGGGTTGCGGGTGATGTCGCGCTCGGACACGCTGGCCGCGTCCACGCCGGGCTTCAGGCTCACCCAGCCGGCCGCTTCCAGGATGCGCAGCGCACGGGCGGTGTTCACCGGGTCGGAAGGCACGGTGACGGTGGCACCCTGCGGCACCTCGGTCAGCGACTTCCAGCGCTTGCTGTACAGGCCCATCGGCGGCGTGGGCACGTGCACGATGGGCACCAGGTCGAACTTCTGCCGCTGGTTGCTGGCCTCCAGGTACACGGTGTGCTGGAAGATGTTGGCGTGGATCTGGCCGCGCTCCACCGCGTCGTTGGGCTGCACGCCCTGGCTGAACTCGACGTACTGCACCTCGTAGCCCAACTGCCTGAGCTGCGGCTCGATGCCGATGCGGAAGGCATCGCGGTAAGGGCCGGGCATGAAGCCGATGCGCAGCGGCTCGGCCGCCTGGGCCTGCGCCCACAGTGGCGCTGCGGCCAGCAGCAGGGTGGCCGCCAGCAGGTGGCGGCGCGGTTGAAAACGGAACGTGGGGGTCACGGTACTTCCTCGGGTTCAGTGTCAAACGTGGTGGCACGCGACGTGGTGATCGCCGTCCAGCCGTTGCAGCGTGGGTGCTTCGGTGCGGCAGCGGCTGCTGGCCAGCGGGCAGCGGTGGCGGAAGGCGCAGCCTTCGGTGGGCGCACCTGCCGCGCCCGGCGTCGGCGCCGTCGCGGCGGCGATGGGCAGGCTGCGCCGCTGCAGGCCGGGCGTGGCCGCCATCAGCGTGCGGGTGTAGGGGTGCAGGGGCGTGCGCCACAGGCTGTCGCGCGCAGCCAGTTCCACCACCCGGCCGCGGAACATCACCGCCACGCGGTCGGCCATGTGGCGCACCACGCCCAGGTCGTGCGAGATGAAGAGACCCGCCAGCCCGAAGTGCGTACGCAGCTCCAGCAGCAGGTTCAGCACCTGGGCGCGCACCGACACGTCCAGGGCCGACACCGCCTCGTCGCACACCAGCAGCTCGGGCTCCAGCATCAGCGCGCGGGCAATGGCCACCCGCTGCCGCTGCCCGCCCGAGAACTCATGCGGGTGGCGCGCTGCCATCTCCGGCCGCAGGCCGACGCGGGCCAGCATGGCCTGCACCCGCTCGCGCCGCTCGGCCCCGTTCGCGCCGCGGCGCTGCACGCGCAGCGGCTCTTCCAGCGCCTGGCCGATCGTCAGCCGCGGATTGAGCGAGGCATACGGGTCCTGGAACACCATCTGCATGCGGGCGCGCTGCGGCGCCAGCGCGCGGCGGCTGCGGTGGGTGATGTCCTCGCCATCGAACACGATGCGGCCCTGGTCCACGTCCACCAGCCGCATCACCGCGCGGGCCAGCGTGGACTTGCCGCACCCGCTTTCGCCGACCAGGCCCAGGGTTTCATCGCGGCCGATGTGCAGGTCGATGCCGTCCAGCGCACGCGGCGCGGCGCCCGGCGCGCCGGCGTAACGCTTGGCCAGGGCGTTGAGTTGCAGCAGGGGCGTGGGTGTACTCATGCGGCCCAGGCCTCGTCAACGGCCTCCACCCGCGCCGGTGCCAGCGGATGGTGGCAGGCGCTGGCACGGCCACCGTGCTGCAGCAGCAGCGGCGCGGCCTGTTGGCAGCGTGGGCTGGCCTGGGCGCAGCGCGGCGCGAAGGCGCAGCCCGGCGGCAGCGTCAGCAACGAAGGGACGGTGCCGCCGATCTCGGGCAGCCGGCTGCCGGGCGTCACCTGCTCCAGCGCCACCGAAGCCAGCAGGCCGGCGGTGTAGGGGTGGCGCGGCGCCGCGAACAGCTCGGCCACCGGCCCTTCTTCCACGATGCGGCCGGCATACATCACCGCCGCGCGGTCGGCCACCTGGGCCACCACGCCCAGGTCGTGGGTGATGAGCAGCAGGCCCAGGCCGGTGCTGCGCTGTAGCTCGGCCAGCAAGGCCAGGATCTCGGCCTGGGTGGTCACGTCGAGCGCGGTGGTGGGCTCGTCGGCCACCAGCAGCTCGGGCTCGCCGGCCAGCGCCAGCGCAATGAGCGCCCGCTGCCGCTGGCCGCCCGACAGCCGGTGCGGCACCGCACGGGCCTGCGCTGTCGGGTCGGGCAGGCGCACCTGGGCCAGCAACTGCAGCGCGCGTTCCCAGGCGGCGCGCCGGCCGAGCTGTGGCTGGTGCAGCTGCACGGCTTCGGCGATCTGCGCGCCGATGGTCTGCACCGGGTTCAGCGCCGACAGGTCCTGGAACACCATGCCGATGCGGCCGCCGCGCACACGGCGCAGCGCGGCGGCGTCCAGTTGCAGCAGGTCGGTGCCCTGCAGCAGCACCTGGCCGGCTTCGATGCGGCCGGGCGGCGGCACCAGCCGCAGCAAGGAGGCGGCGGTGACGGACTTGCCGCTGCCGCTTTCGCCCACCAGCGCCAGCGTCTGGCCGCGGTGCAGCGTCAGGTCGACGCCGTCCACCGCCTTGGCCACGCCGGCCGGGGTGTGGAACCAGGTGCGCAGGCCGCGCACTTCCAGCAAAGGCGTGTGATGCGTCATGCCAGGGCCCTGCGCTTGAGTTGCGGGTTGACCAGCTCGCTCAGCCCTTCACCCACCAGGTTGAAGCCCAGCACCGCCACCACGATGGCGGCGCCCGGCAGCGCGCAGATGAACCAGGCGTCCACCACCTGCTCACGGCCGGCGCCGATGATGGTGCCCCAGCTCATCACGTTGGGGTCGCCCAGGCCCAGGAAGGCCAGGGCCGCCTCGGTCTGGATGGCATTGGCGATGGTGAGCGTGGACACCACCACCACCGAGGGCAGCGCATTGGGCAGGATCTGCGTCAGCATCAGCCGCAGGTCGTCCATGCCCATCGTCTCGGCGGCCAGCACGAACTCACGCTCGCGCAGCCGCAGGAATTCGGCCCGCACCAGCCGTGCGGTGGCCGGCCAGCTGACGATGCCGATGGCGATGACCTCGGTGGTGATGGAGGGCTTGAACAAGGCCACCAGCACCACGGCCAGCACGAACTTGGGCACGGTCTGGAACACCTCGGTGACGCGGCCCAGCAGCGCATCCACCCAGCCGCGGTAGAAGCCGCCCAGCGCGCCGATGGCCACGCCCAGCAGCGCCGACAGCGCGGTGCTCACCAGCCCCACCAGCAGCGAGACCCGCGCACCCGACACCAGCCCGGTGGCAATGTCGCGGCCCATCAGGTCGGTGCCCAGCGGGTAGGCCGGGTCTTCACCCGGCCACAGCATCGGCGGGCCGGCCATGTCCCAGGGGTCGGCGCTGAACACCAGGCGGCCGAACAAGGCGACCGCGGCCAGGGCCAGCAGCATCAGCCCGCCCACCGCCAGCGCGGGGCGGCGAACCACGGCACGCACGGCGGCCGTGGCCCGCGCGGTCAGGCGCTGCCAGCGGCTGGGCGGCAGCGCGCAGTCGGTGCAGGCCGAAGACGTGTGCAGCGTGGTCATGCGCGCACCCCCTGCGGTGCCTGCAGCTGCACCCGCGGGTCCAGCAGCGCGGTGGCCAGGTCGACCACGATGTTGATCACCGTGACCAGCAACGAGCTGAGCAGCAAAATGCCCAGCAGCAGGTTGAAGTCGCGCGCCAGGATGGCCTCGAAGGCCAGCCGGCCCAGGCCCGGCCACGAGAAGACCGATTCCACCAGCACCGCGCCGCTGAGCAGCGAGGCCACCTGGTAGCCCAGCATCGTGACCAGCGGCAGCGCCGCATTGCGCAGCGCATGGCCGGCCAGCACCCGCGGCTCGGAAGCGCCCTTGGCCCGCGCGGTGCGGATGAAGTCGGCGCCCAGCGTCTCCACCATCGCGCTGCGCATCAGCCGGGCATACACCGCCAGGAAAAAGGTGGACAGCGTCAAAGCCGGCAGCACCGCATGGTGGGCCACGTCCAGCGCATGCACCCACCAGGGCCCTTGCAGGCCCACGGTGACCATGCCGCCGGCCGGCAGCCAACCAAGCTTGCCGGCGAACAGCACCAGCGCCATCAGCCCCAGCCAGAAGGTGGGCATGGCATAAGCGAACAGCACCCCCACCGCCACCGCATGGTCGAACCAGCCGCCGGGCTTGAGCGCCGACAGCGTGCCCAGCAGCATGCCCAGCACCAGCGCCAGGCCCATGGCCAGCGCCATCAGCAGCAGCGTGGCCGGCAGCCGGCTGAGGATGAGGTCCAGCACCGGCATGTTCTGCCGGTACGACCAGCCCAGGTCCAGTGTCAGCAGCCGGCCCAGGTAGGCCAGCAGCTGCGCGGCCACCGGCTGGTCGAGCCCGAACTGCGCACGCAGCGCGGCCATCTGCTCGGGCGTGGCGGCGCCGGCTTCGCCGGCCAGCACGTCCACCACATCGCCCGGCGCCAGCTGCAGCACCAGGAAGTTGAGCAGCGCGATGCCCAGCACCACCGGCAGCACCTGCAGCAGCCGGTTCCGCAGGTAGCGGCCCAGGTTCATGCCGGGCACCTCACGCGGCCTTGGGTTCCAGCCAGGCGTCGGCCAGCGAAGCGAACAGGCCATCACCCTGCGGCTGCTGCTTGCGAAAGCGCGCCGTGGCCACCGTCACCCAGGTCTGCTCGATCAGCTCCAGCAGCGGCACGTCCTCCTGCACGATCTGCTGCCACTGCACGATCAGCGCCTTGCGCTTGGCCGGGTCGGGCTCGGCGGCGGCGGCTTCCATCACGCGGTCCAGCTCGGGGTTGCTGTAGCCCGAGCCGTTGGTCCACGGCGAGCCCTTGACGATGTTCTTGGTCCAGTACAGCCGCTGCACGCCCAGCGTGGGGTCGGGCAGCCGGTGCAGGCTGGAGATCATCAGGTCGTAGTCCTGGTCGGTGAAGATGCGGCGCAGGTAGGTGGCGGTATCACCCGCGCGCAGTTCCACCTCCACGCCGATCTTGGCCAGCGACTGCTTGATGAACTCGGCCGGGCGTGAGGCGGTGGGTCCGCTGCCGCCGTCGAAGTCCAGCGTCACCGACAGCCGCTTGCCGCCGGCGCCGCGCTTGAGGCCGGCCTCGTCCAGCAGCGCCTCGGCACGCTTCAAGTCCAGCGGGTACTTGCGCACCTGGTCGCTGTAGTAGTTGACGACCGAGGACGGCACCGGCCCGGTGGCCGGTTTGCCATAGCCCAGGAACACGATCTTGAGCAGCGCCTCGCGGTCGATGGCGTAGGCGAAGGCCTGGCGCACCCGCTTGTCCTGCAGCTGCGGCCGGCGCACGTTGAACTGCGCCAGGAAGATGGTGGACAGGTAGCGACCGTCGTCGGTGTTGATGCTGTAGCGGGCCTTGTCCTTGAAGCGGTTGAGGTTGGTCAGCGGGATGATGGAGCCCAGGGCCACGTCGATCTCGCCGGCTTCCAGCGCCACGGTGCGCGCCGCCGCATCGGGGATGAACTTGAAGACGATGCCGTCCAGATAGGGCTGCGGCGTGCCGTCGGGGCCCTTGCCCCAGTAGTTCGGGTTGCGCTCCAGTCGCACGTGGCTGCCCTTGACCCATTCCTTGAACACGAAGGGGCCGGTGCCCACCGGCGCGCTGTTCAGCGGATTCGTCAGCACGTCCTTGCCGGCGTACAAATGCCTGGGCAGGATCTGCGCGCCGTAGGTGTTGATGTAGTTGAGGATGTAGGGCGCCGGCGCGCTGAGCCGCAGCACCACGGTGTGCTTGTCGGGCGTTTCCACCTTCTCGACGTTGGCGAAGGCGGCGCGGCCGAAGGGGTGCAGCTTGCGCCACACCTCCTGCAGCGTGTATTCCACGTCGGCGGCGGTGAACTCGGCGCCGTCGTGCCACTTCACGCCCTGGCGCAGCTTGAAGGTGAGGGTCTTGCCATCGGCCGCCTGTTCCCACGAGGTGGCCAGCGCCGGCACCGGCCGCAGGTTGAGGTCGTAGCTCACCAGCCCTTCCAGCACCTTGCTGGACAGCATGCCGATGTTCATCGTGGTGATGAAGGCCGAGGTGAGCAGCGTGGGCTCGGGCGCCACCGCGATGTTGAGCACGCCGCCGGTGACGGGCTTGCCGTTGCCGGCCTGCGCCAGCGCCTGCGGATGCCACCAGGGCAGGCCGAAGGCCGCCAGGCTGCCAAGAGCGCCGGTGCGGGTGAGGAGGGTGCGGCGATGGAGGGACATGGAAAGACCTGTGAACTGCGAGAGAAGAAGGGGAGGGCGCGCGGGCGTCAGGCGCCGGGCACGAAGCCGTTGTCGAAGGTGGGGCGCACGTCCAGCCGCTGCTTGAGCAGCCCGGCTTCCAGGAAGAAGTCGGCGGTGCGCTGCTGGTCGGCCAGCACCTGCGCATCCACCGGTATCCAGCGCTGCGCGCGGCGCTCGAACTGCAGGCGCGCGGCTTCGGGGGCGATGCCGATGATGCGGGCCAGGGCCGCTGCGAATTCGGGCACGTGCTGGTACGACCAGCGCTGCGCCCGCACCACGCGCTGCGCAAAGTCGTGCAGTGCCTCGCGCTTGGCGGCCAGCGCGCTGTCGGTGGCGGCCAGGAAGCTCAGGCCCGACGACAGGCCGCGGCCGCTGACCAGCACGCGGGCCTGGCCGGCGGTCTCGGCCATCGCGGTGTAGGGCTCCCAGGTAGCCCAGGCGTCGATGGCGCCTTGGGTCAGCGCCAGCTTGGCATCGGGCGGCGGCAGGAAGCGGAAGGTGTCGGCCTCGGGCTTCAGGCCGGCCGAGGCCAGGGCCTTGAGCGCGATGAAGTGGCCGATGGAGCCGCGGTTGGTGCCGATGCGCTTGCCCTTGAGGTCGGCCGCCGTCTTCAGCGGTGAATCCGGGCGCACCAGCACCGCGGTGCCATAGGGGTCGGAGCGATTGACCGCGAAGGCCTTGATGCGCACGCCATTGGCCAGCGCGAAGATCAGCGGTGCATCGCCGATGGGGCCGAAGTCCACCGCCTCGGCGTTCAAGGCCTCGGCCAGCGGTGCAGCGGCCGGAAATTCGGCCCACTGGATGTCGTAGGGCAGGTTCTGCAGCTCGCCCGCCGCTTCCAGCAGCGCGCGCAGGCCACCCTTCTGGTCGCCGGCCTTGAGCACGGTGCGGCCCTGCGCCCGCACCGCCGGCCAGGCGCAGGCCAGCGCAGCCGCCAGGCCGAGGGTGAGTTCACGGCGCTTCATTGCAGCACCTCGGGCTCGGCTTCCACCAGACCTTGGTACAAGGCATCGAAGGCACGGGCGGCGCCATTGGCGCGGCCCACCTGCTCATGCGTCAGCGCCGCCATCTCGTGCGGAATCGGCTGTGGCGTGCCGGCCGCTTCGGCCAGCAGCTGGGTGTGGCAGGCGTTGTCCAGCGCGATGTACCACCAGGCCGCGGCCTCCACCGTGGGCCCGGCGGTGAGGATGCCGTGGTTCTTCAGGATCACGCCCTTGTGCGTGCCCAGCGCCTCGGCGATGCGGGCGCCTTCGTCGGTCTCGTACACCACGCCGTTGAAGTCGGTGAAGAGGCCATGGTCCTGGTAGAAGGCGCAGCCGTCCTGCGTCAGCGGGTCGAGCTTGCGGCCCAGCGAGGCCCAGGCCTTGCCGTACAGCGAATGGGTGTGCGCGGCGGCCACCACCTCGGGCCGCGCCTCGTGGATGGCGGCATGGATGGCGAAGGCCGCGCGGTTGAGCGGGCCGCGGCCATAGGCGATCTCGCCATGGGCATTGACCAGCAGCAGGTCCGACACCTTGATGCGCGAAAAGTGCAGGCCGAAGGGGTTGACCCAGAAGTGGTCGGGCAGCTCCGGGTCGCGCGCGGTGATGTGGCCGGCCAGGCCCTGGTCGAAGCCGTAGCGCGCGAAGAGGCGGAAGGCTGCGGCCAGCCGCTGCTGGCGGTGCAGGCGCTCTTGCAGCAGCGTGCGGGGCGGTTCATCGTCGAACCAGTCCTGGCGTTGCGGGTGGGCATTCAGCACCAGGCCGCTGGCGGTGGCCGGGGGGCTGACCAAGGTGGGTCGGGAAAGCAGGGCGCTCATGAAGATCCTGGTTCGGTACTGCATCGAAGAGCCCGAACCATAGGCAGCGCGCCGCGGCTTGCGAACGAAGCTTTTCCGCTTTGCTTCTCCGCTTTCCTCATGCACGTTGCTGGGGTGGTGCACCTACCGCGGCCGCGCCGGTGGCGCGCAAGATGGGTCCGCATGCCGGGCGGCATGCGACACACCAAGAGGAGACGACATGACACCGATCAGCACCTGGGGTCCTTCCTCCACCCGCACCGGCCTGCGCTGGGTCGCGGCGCTCTGGCTGACCACCGCATGGCCCTGGGCCATGGGCACGACACCTGGCACCTGCGATGGCTCGAGCGACGCCTGCAGCTTCAACCTGGGCCGCGTCACCGTCACGCTGGCGCAAGGCGCGGCCTCGTACAACGCCGGGGCGGAGTTCCTGTCGGGCGACGACGGCGACTTCCTGGCCGATCCGTCCTTGTTCAGCAGCCTGACCTTGCAGCAGTCGGGCGCCACCGAAGGCTTTGCGTTTGCACCCAGCCCGCAGCTGCGCGTGGGCGGCAGCGGGCGCAACGGCTATCACCAGCTGCAGGGCTTCTTCGAGTTCACCGGCCTGCGCTTCCAGGCCAATCCGGGTTGGCGCATCGATGCGCTGCGACTGGAGGTCACCGGCCAGCGCAACGTGGTGGGCGACGCCAGCTGGTCGTACGGCTTGCCGTTCTCGCTCAGCTTCAATGGCGACAGCTTCGTCGGCAGCGGCGCCCTCAACCCCGACGATGCGGCGGTGCGCGGCGAGCTGATGGTGAGCGCCGCCTACGTGGAAGGCGAAGACGGCACCGCACCGGTGTACGGCTACGCCACCGCGGCTTTCCAGTCGGCCCGCTTCGTGGCCACGGTGTCGGCGGTGCCGGAGCCGGGCACGCTGGCGTTGGGGCTGGCCGGCGGAGCATGGCTGCTGGGCTGGCGCGGCCGCAGGGCCTGGGTACGGCGTTTGCCGTGAGGGCGGCAACCGATAGAGAAGACATGCCGCGCCACCATTTCCACCTTGTGCCCGCCAGCCCGCAGCCCATCGCCGTGCGGGTGTGGTTCGACCTCTACTGGGGCCGCCTGCACTGGGTGGCGCGGCTGCGCGGTGCGGGCGGGCGCTGCGCCTTGCGCGGCAGCGTCATCACCTCGATGCCGCGCACCTTTCTCGCGTTGCTGCGCGGCCTGGTGGAACAGGAAATCCGCGCGGCCGCGGCCACGGCGGCCACGGCAACCGCCGCCATCGCCGCGCCAGCACAGGTGGCACGCCGGGCGCCCCCACCGCCGAGCCCCTGGGCCGTCAAGCGCACGCTGGCCCACCCGCCGCTGCCGCCCGATGCACCCCATGGCATCTGGTGGCCGCACCCGGAGAGCGGGCCTCGGCCGGCGCGCATGCACGCTGCACGACCCGGCGCCCTTCGGCCCGCATGGGCTGCTGCCCGCGGGCGCACGGACATCCACCCTTAGCCCGGGGCGCACCTCAGCGCGCGTGCGGCAAGCCCAGCCGGGCCACCTGCACCGGCTCGGCGTCCATGCGGGCGATCAACGCGTCCAGGCCGTCTCGGGGTTGAGCCTTGGCGTCGCTGGCGCCAGGGTCTGCGCGGCACAGCAGGTCGTCGGCCGACCAGCCGGGGGCGCCGGGTCGTGACACGGCGCGCAGCCAGCCGTCGCGGTCGATGAGCCATTGCAGGCCGGCGGCGGTCGGTCCGGGCGACACCCGATCCGGCGCCACCGCGCCCGCCAGTTGCGCATAGGCGGCATAGGCGGCATCGGACCGCACGCTGCAGTCGGCGCCGGCTTCGCGGGCCATGGCCACGCCGCCGTCCTGCGCTGCCTCGGCCCCCAGCACCACGGTGACAAAACGCGGATCTTCGATGGGTTGCGGCAGTGGCCTGCCGACCAGCACCAGGCGCACACGCTGGCCACGCCAGTGGCTCAAGGGCCTCGGGCCGGGTGCGTCGGCGCAGGCCACGGCCATGTCGGGCGCGGCCACCGGCCAGGGCCAGGCCGCCTGGCGGCGGGCGCTGTCGCCGGCAGCCAGCAGCTTCATCGCGTCCAGCACGGCCCAGGTGTCGTCGGTGCTCAGGCGGTCGGCGAACCCGGGCATGGTGGGGCGGCCCTGCGCGTCGTACAGGCCCTGCTGCACCCGCCACAGCAGCTCGCCTTCGGCCCGTTTCCACAACAGGCCGGCGCTGAGCGTGGGCGGCCAGCGCGGCAGGCTGGCGGCCAGCGGCCCTTCGCCGCGACCATCGGCGCCATGGCAGGCGGCGCAGTGCGCCTGGTACAGCGCCAGGCCGCGCTGGATGCCCGCCGCCTCGAAGCCGGTGGGCGAGCGGTGAAAGCTGGTGGGCACCGCGGGTGTGAACAGCAGCGCAGCCGGCGGCCAGGGCGCCAACGCCAACAGCGCGGCGGCACCGGCCAACAGCGGCCAGCGACGGCGCCGCCAGGCCAGGCCCAGCAGCACAAAGCCCAGCGCGATGGCGGCCAGCAGCAGCCACAGCGCCAGGTCGCGCGCCAGGCCACCGTCGATCAGCAGGTTCTCCACCGCCACGCGCCAGGGCAACGGCCAGGCCGGTTGCCCATGCACGGCCGGCGCCAGGCCCAGCGCATGCAGCAGGGCCAGCAGGCCGCGCTGGGCGGCCTGTGCCCCTTGCAGCAGCAGGTTCTGCAGCGCAGGCGTGTCCACCGCCGCCCGCTACCAGGTGGCATCCAGGCCCAGCAGCCGCAGGGCCTGGTGGCGCAGCGCCGCCAGCTCGGGGTGGCCGCGGTGGCGCGGGTAGGGCAAGGGGTTGGCGATGTCGGCCACGATGCGTGCCGGCCGGTCGCTGAACACGATCACGCGCTGGGCCATGAAGAGCGCTTCCTCCACGTCGTGCGTGACCAGCAGCGCCGAGAAGCCGGCGCGTTGCCACAAGGCCACCAGCTCGCTTTGCATCGTCAGCCGGGTGAGGGAATCGAGCTTGCCCAGGGGTTCGTCCAGCACCAGCAACTGCGGGTCGTTGACCAGCGCCCGGGCCAGCGCCACCCGCTGCGCCATGCCACCCGACAGCTGGTGCGGATAGGCATCGGCAAAGTCGCGCAGGCCCACCAGCGCCAGCGCCTCGTCCACCCGGTGGCGGCGCAGCTTCAGCAGGCCGCGGGCCTGCAGGCCCAGCGCCACGTTCTGCCACACGGTGCGCCAGGGGTAGAGCGTCGGGTCCTGGAACACGACGATGCGCGAAGGGTCGGGCCGGGCGATGGCCTGGCCGTCCTGCAGCAGCGTGCCCTGGGTGGCCGGTTCCAGCCCGGCCACCAGCCGCAGCAAGGTGCTCTTGCCGCAACCACTGGGGCCCAGCAGCGCGACGAACTCACCGGGCTGGATGGTCAGGTCGATGTCCTGCAACACCGGCAGCGGGCCGGCGGGCAGCTCGAAGCGGTGGCTGACGGCGCGGATGTCTATACAAGAGGTCATGGGGCTCCCTCCCGCTGCGCGGGATCCCTCCGGGAGGGAAGAGCGCCGCCTTCGGGCGGCCGGGCGGCGGCGCTCACCACTTGACCGTCCCCTTCTGCCACGACAGCACGCGATCGCGTACCGCGAACAGCAGCGTGATCAGGCCCGAGCAGACCACCGCCATCACGATCAGGGCCGCGTACATGTTGCTGTACGAGGCCCAGCCCTGCGCCCAGGTGAGGTACCAGCCCAGGCCCGACTTCACGCCCATCATCTCGGCCGTGACCAGGATGGAAAACGCGCCGCCCAGGCCCATGAACAGGCCCACGAACACCTGCGGCAGTGCCGCCGGAATGGCCACCCGCAGCACCAGGAACAGCGGCGAGGCGCCCAGCGTGCGCGCCACGTCGTAGTACTGGCGATTGACGCCGGCCACGCCCGACCAGGTCAGCACCGCCACCGGAAAGCCGGTGGCCAGCGCAATCAGGAAGATGGCCGCCGCATAGCTGGACGGAAACACGAAGAAGGCCAGCGGCAGCAGCGCCGAAGCCGGCACCGGCCCCAGGAAGCGGATGACCGGGTGCGCCCAGTAGCCCACCAGCCGCGACCAGCCCATCGCCACACCGACCAGGAAGCCCACGCTGGCGCCCCAGGCCACGCCGAAGGCCAGCAGCTTGACCGAGTTGAAGGCGCTGTCGCCCAGGCGCCGCCAGTCGTCGGTGTAGACCTCGGCCAGCGCGGTGGGCGGTGCGAAGAAGGGTGTGGGCAACCAGCCCAGCTTGGCGGTGAACAGCTCCCAGGCGCCGAAGATCAAGGCCAGCGCCACCAGCCAGGCGCCGCTGGGCCGCAGCGTGGCCTGCACCGCGCGGCCAAAGCGTCCGGCCAGCGGCGCCAGCACCGCCACCGCCGCCAGCAGCGCGGCCACGGCCAGCGCCACCAGACCAAATTCGCGGGTGTAGACCCATTCGGTGAAGCCTTCCACCCGGTTGGGCAGCAGCAGGGTGAGCGCGCCCACGCCGGCCCAGGCGGCCGCGGCCAGCAGGCCCAGCGGCCAAAAGCTGGCGCTGGGCAGGCCGGCCCGGCGCGTGGCGGCCGTTGATGCCGGCGCACGCTGCGCCTGCAAGGGCGGTGCTGATGTGCTGGTCATCGCAGCCTCCGGTCAGCCGAGCACATCGGCATACACATGCTTGGCCAGGCGCACGGGGTCGGTGCTCTGCTTGAGCACGCCCACCGAACGGAAGTCGCGGGCGTAGAACTCGATCTCCTTCAGGAAGTCGCCGCCCATCGGGTGGTGGCGGTGCGTCAGCGTGCCCAGCAGCGCGCGCAGGTCGTCCACCGGCACCTTGGGCGAGTACTTGGCGAACAGCTTGGCCGATTCGTTCGGGTTGTCGGCCACATAGTCCGAAGCCTGCACGATGGCGCGCGCCACGCCGG
The DNA here is from genome assembly GCF_964001545.1 of uncultured Aquincola sp. NCBI lineage: Bacteria > Pseudomonadati > Pseudomonadota > Betaproteobacteria > Burkholderiales > Sphaerotilaceae > Aquincola > uncultured Aquincola sp. The sequence continues at coordinate 4,648 of NZ_CAXFDV010000160.1, read as the reverse complement.
CGGCCACCGGCCGCTCCTTGCGCACCAGCTCGCCGCGGGCGCCGACGATGCAGCACACCTTGTCCTTGTATTCGCCGCTCAGGTTGCTGGCGATCTCGGTGTACTGGCCGGGCTTGCGCTTTTCCAGCAGGTACAGGTTGGGGTCGCCGTCGGCGATGGCCTGGATCTCGCCCTTGTCCACCGCCACGCCCAGCAGGTCGGCCGGGTACTGGCGCCAGGTCACGTCCTTGTCGGGGTCGATGCCGTTCTTGGCCAGCAGGATGGAAAAGAAGTTCTTGCCCGGCGCGGCCAGGTCGGGCACGCCGATGGTCTTGCCCTTCAGGCTTTGCAGCGTGGTGGCGCCGGTGGCCTTGGCGCCGATCAGCCGCACGCAACCGCCGTGCGAGCTGCCGATCAGCTTGACGTCGAAGCCGGCTTCCAGCGGCTTGAGCCAGCGGTGGATCATGCCCACCGCCGCATCGGCCTTGCCGGTGGCCAGCGATTCCAGCAACTGGTCGGTGCTGCCGGTGTAGTTGATCAGGTCAACCACTACCCCGTTGCGCTCGAAGTAGCCCAGTTCCTGCGCCACCACCACGGGCGACAGGCAGAAGGCATTGGCATTCCAGGCGAAGGTGAGCTTGCGCGGCTGCGCCAGCGCACCGGTGGTGGCGATGCCGACCGGGCCGACCACGGCGGCGGCACCGGCGGCGCGCAGCAGGCTGCGGCGTGAGAGTCTGGTCATCGCAGGCTCCTTCAGGCGGCCAGCGGCGCGGCTTGGCGGGCGGCCAGGCGCTCGGCCACCAGCGCGCGGGTGCGCGGAATCAGCTCGCGGCCATAGTCGATCGCGTCTTCCAGCGGGTCGAAGCCGCGGATCAGGAAGGTGGTGACGCCCAGGTCGTAGTAATCCAGCAGGGCCTCGGCCACCTGCTCGGGCGTGCCCACCAGCGCGGTGCTGTTGGAGCGCGCGCCGGTTTCCTGCGCAATGGCGGTCCACAGCCGTTTGTCCACCCTCGTGCCTTGCGCGGCCGCGGCCAGCAGCCGGCGTGCGCCTTCGCTTTGCTGCGGGCCGCCGCGGCTGTAGCCGGCTTCCTGCCGCAGCTGGCGGGTGCGGGCCAGGATGCCTTCGGCCCGCGCCCAGGCGGCGTCTTCCGTCGCGGCCAGGATGGGCCGGAAGGAGACCGAGAAGCGCACCGTGCGGCCATGGCGCGCGGCCTCGGCCTTCACGCGGGTGGTCAGTTCCTTGACCTGGTCCAGCGACTCGCCCCACAGCGCATACACGTCGGCATGCTTGCCGGCCACCGGCAGCGCGGCTTCGCTGGCGCCGCCGAAGTAGATGGGCACATGCGGCTTTTGCAGCGGCTTGACTTCTGAGAAGCCGGCCTCGAAGCGGTAGTGCTTGCCTTCGTGGTCGAAGGGCTGGTCGCTGGTCCACAGCCGGCGCAGCAGGGTCAGGTATTCGTCGGTGCGCTCGTAGCGCTGGTCGTGGTCCAGGTAGTCGCCATCGCGGCGCTGCTCGGCGTCGGAGCCGCCGGAGATGAAGTGCACACCCAGCCGCCCGCCGCTGAACTGGTCGAGCGAAGCAATCTGCCGCGCCGCCAGCGTGGGCACCGTGAAGCCCGGGCGGTGCGCCAGCATGAAGTGCACGCGCTCGGTGTGCGCTGCCGCATAGCTGATGGTGAGCGTGGCGCTGGGGCCGGTGGAATGGTGCGGTACCAGGATGCGGTCGAATCCTGCCGCCTCATGCGCTTGCGCGAAGGCCTTGACGTAGTCGCGGTCGATGGCCGGGCCGCTGGCGGCATGGATCTCCGAGACCTTCTGGCTCTGGATCATGCCGATGAATTCGATGCTCATGCGTGTTCCCTCACAACAGCTGAAGGCCTGCCGATGCAGCAAGGCCGGTGCGGCACGCTAAGCGGCCAGGCGCCCAGGTCCAACGAAGCAAAACGAAGTTGTCTATGCGTTTTGCTTGTTTCCCTTGCGGCGTGGCGGCGCCTAGGCTGCAAGCCCCGGATGAAGGAGCCCGCGCGATGAGCAGTTCTTTGGCGGCCACGCCCGCCCGCAGTGCGCCGCCCGCGCCCGCCCACCCCGACGAGCTGGGTGCGGTGCTGGCCCGGCTGACCCAGCGCTTTGCCGCCACCGCGGCCGACCATGACCGCGAGGCCCGCTTTCCGCATGCCAACTTCGCCGAGCTGCAGCGCCACGGCCTGGTGGCCTCGGTGGTGCCGGTGGCGCTGGGCGGTGGGGGCGCCAACCTGGCCACCGCACGCCGCATCGTGGGCGCGGTGGCCCGCGGCGAGCCGGCGACGGCGCTGGTGCTCACGATGACCTTCCTGATCCACCGCAGCATCACCCGGCCCGACAGCCGCTGGCCCGCCCCCCTGCGCGAAGCGGTGCTGCGCAGCGCGGTGGCCGAAGGTGCGCTGGCCAATTCGCTGCGGGTGGAGCCGCAACTGGGCTCGCCCGCCCGCGGCGGCCTGCCCGGCACCGTGGCCCGCCGCACGCCCGAGGGCTGGCGCCTCAGCGGCCACAAGCTCTACACCACCGGCATTCCGGCGCTGCGCTGGCTGGCGGTGTGGGGCCGCACCGACGAGCCGCAGCCCCGCGTCGGCGTGTTCCTGGTCCCGCGCGAGGCGCCGGGCATCCGCGTGATCGAGAGCTGGGACCACCTGGGCCTGCGGGCCTCGGGCAGCCATGAAGTGGTGTTCACCGACGTGCTGCTGCCGGCCGACCATGCGGTGGACCTGCGCGAACCCGCCGAGTGGGCGGCCGGCCCCGACGACGACCAGTACGCCTGGATGATCGTGCTGCTGGGCGCGCTGTACGACGGCGTGGCCCGTGCCGCCCGCGGCTGGCTGCTGGACTTCCTGGAGCAGCGCGCGCCGGGCAGCCTGGGCGCACCGCTGGCCACGCTGCCCCGGGTGCGCGAGCAGGTGGGCGAGATCGAAGCCCTGCTGTGGGCCAACGATGCGTTGCTCGACCAACTGGTGCGGGCCACCGACGCCGGCCACCCGCCGCGGGTGGCCGACAGCGGCCTGGCCAAGTACAGCCTGTCGCGCAACGCCATCCGGGTGGTGGACATTGCGCTGGAACTCAGCGGCAACCACGGCCTGGCGCGCCGCAACCCGCTGGAGCGGCACCACCGCGACGTGCTGTGCAGCCGCATCCACACGCCGCAGAACGACAGCATCCTGCAGCAGGCCGGCCAGCGCGCCTTCGAGGGCGGTGCGGCATGAGGCTGAAGGATTTGAGGCACCATTCGGTGGCCGTGCCGTTGCCAGGAGTTCGCCATGCACGTTGAAGCCCCAGCTTTCCGCGCTTTCATCCAGTCGCTGGAGGCGCTGGTCGCGCAGGCCCCGCCAGAGCCGCGCCTGCTCGATGAAGCGGGCCGCCTGCTGGGCCGCCTGGTGGCCGACGACCGCTGGCTGCCTGCCGCCTATGCGGTGCCGGGCGAGCGCTACCGCCAGTACCCGCTGCACGTGGATGCGCAGGGCCGCTTCTCGGTGGTGAGCTTCGTGTGGGGGCCCGGCCAGTCCACGCCCATTCACGACCACACCGTGTGGGGCCTGATCGGCATGCTGCGCGGCGCCGAGTTTTCGCAGGGCTACCGCTTCGCCGGGCCGCACACGCTGGTGGAAGCCGGCCCGCCGCAACGGCTGGAGCCCGGCCAGGTGGAGGCGGTGTCGCCCCGCGTGGGCGACATCCACCGCGTGGTCAATGCCTTCGACGACCAGGTGTCCATCAGCATCCATGTGTACGGCGCCGACATCGGCCGCATCGAGCGGGCCACCTATGGCCTGGACGGCAGCCGGCAGCGCTTCGTCTCCGGCTATTCGCCGGTGCCCACCGTTTGAACCTGTCTAGACAAGCCGAATGACCCTTCAAGCCACCCCCGCCGACGTGCGCGCCCAGCTGTTGGCCCGCCGAGAGATCGCGCTGCTCGACGTGCGCGAAGAAGACCCGTATGCCCAGGCGCATCCGCTGTGGGCGGCCAACCTGCCGCTGTCCAAGCTGGAGCTGGAGGCTTATGGCCGCATCCCGCGGCGCGACACGCCCATCGTGGTGTACGACGATGGCGAAGGCCTGGCCGAGCGGGCCGCGGCGGGTCTGCAGGCACTGGGCTATACCGACGTGCGCCTGCTGGCCGGCGGCCTGGCCGGCTGGCGCGAAGCCGGCGGCGAGCTGTTCCGCGACGTCAACGTGCCCAGCAAGAGCTTCGGCGAACTGGTGGAGGCCGAGCGCCACACGCCCTCGCTGGCCGCCGGGGAAGTGAAGGCCCTGCTGGACGCGAAGGCCGACGTGGTGGTGCTGGACGCCCGCCGCTTCGACGAATACCAGACGATGAGCATCCCCACCGCCACCAGCGTGCCGGGCGCCGAGCTGGTGCTGCGCGCGCGGGCGCTGGCGCCCGACCCGGCCACGCGGGTGATCGTCAACTGCGCGGGCCGCACCCGCAGCATCATCGGCACGCAATCGCTGGTGAATGCCGGCCTGCCCAACCCGGTGGCGGCGCTGCGCAACGGCACCATCGGCTGGAAGCTGGCCGGCCTGCAGCTGGACCATGGCCAGGCCCGCCGCGCACCGGCCGAGCTGAGCCCCGAGCAGCAGGCCGCCGCGCTGCAGGCCGCCCAAGACGTGGCCCGCCGCGCCGGTGTGCAGCGCATCGATGAAG
>NZ_CAXFDV010000159.1:0-3327 GCF_964001545.1 uncultured Aquincola sp. | reverse complement strand
TACCTGGCCATCCGCAACCGCGGCGAAGGTTATGCGGTGAGCATCGTCAAGGCCGGTGCCACCATCGTGGGCCACGGCGCCGGCCCGGTGCGCCCGCCGCTGTCGGACCTGAAGCCCGCCGAGTTCGAGGAGCTGAAGGCGCTGATCGCCACCCTCGGCCCGCAATAAGCAGGACCCGTCCATGCACAAGAACCTGATCGGCGGCGAATGGGTGGCGGGCGCGCGCACCAGCCGCAACATCAACCCGTCGGACACCCGCGACCTGATCGGCGAATACGCCCAGGCCGATGCCGCCCAGGCCCGCCAGGCGATTGCCGCCGCCCATGCGGCCGCGCCGGCCTGGGGCCTGTCCACGCCGCAGCAGCGCTTCGACGTGCTGGACGCGGCCGGCAGCGAGATCCTGGCCCGCAAGGCCGAGCTGGGCGACCTGCTGGCCCGCGAAGAAGGCAAGACCCTGCCCGAAGCCATCGGCGAAGTGGCGCGTGCCGGCGCCATCTTCAAGTTCTTCGCCGGTGAGGCGCTGCGCCCTGGCGGCGAGCTGATGCCCTCGGTGCGCCCCGGCGTGGGCGTGGAAATCACGCGTGAGCCGGTGGGTGTGGTGGGCCTGATCACGCCCTGGAACTTCCCCATCGCCATCCCGGCCTGGAAGATCGCGCCGGCGCTGGCCCATGGCAATGCGGTGGTGTTCAAGCCGGCCGACCTGGTGCCGGGCTCGGCCTGGGCGCTGGCCGACATCCTGTCGCGCAGCGGCCTGCCGGCCGGCGTGTTCAACCTGGTGATGGGCCGCGGCTCGGAAGTGGGCGCGGTGCTGCTGGAAGACCCGCGCGTGACCGCCATCAGCTTCACCGGCTCGGTGGCCACCGGCCAGCGCGTGGCCCAGGCCTGCGTGGCGCGCATGGCCAAGTTCCAGCTGGAGATGGGCGGCAAGAACCCCTTCGTGGTGCTGGACGATGCCGACCTGGACGTGGCGGTGAACGCGGCCGTCAACAGCGGCTTCTTCTCGACCGGCCAGCGCTGCACGGCTTCCAGCCGGGTCATCGTCACCGAAGGCATCCACGACCGCTTCGTGGCCGCGGTGGCCGAGCGCATCAAGACGTTGAAGGTGGACGATGCCCGCAAGCCGGGCACCGACATCGGCCCGGTGGTGGACGAGAAGCAGCTGGCGCAGGACCTGGAATACATCGGTATCGGCCAGCAGGAAGGTGCGCGGCTGGTGGCCGGCGGCCAGGCCATCGCCACCAATGCCGACGGCGCGCCGGGCTTCTACCTGCAGCCGGCGCTGTTCGCCGACACCACGCCCGGCATGCGCATCAACACCGAAGAGATCTTCGGCCCGGTGGTGAGCGTGCTGCGCGCGAAGAACTACGAAGAAGCGCTGGCCTTGGCCAACGACACGCCCTTCGGCCTGGCCTCGGGCATCGCCACCACCAGCCTGAAGCACGCCACCCACTTCAAGCGGCATGCGCAGGCCGGCATGGTGATGGTGAACCTGCCCACCGCGGGTGTGGACTACCACGTGCCGTTCGGCGGCCGCAAGGGCAGCAGCTACGGCCCGCGCGAGCAGGGCCGCTACGCGGCCGAGTTCTTCACCACCGTCAAGACCGCCTACACGCAGGCGTGATGCGCACAAAGGCGCGCCCGGCGGCATCATGCCGGGCGGCCTGCCGGCGTTGACCCGCCTTCGCCCATTCCGTTTCTTTGGCAGCCCCGGCCGCACCAGCGCCCGGGGCTGCGTGCTTTTATCGTCAAGGAGTTTCGATGAGCCAACGACCCCGCATCCTGCAGATGGGCCCGCTGATGCCGGCCCTGGAGGCCCGCCTGGCCGCTGACTACGAGCTGCAGCGGCTGGACACCCAGCCCGACGCTGAAGCCTGGCTGGCCGAGCACGGCGCCGGCATCGTGGGCATGGCCACCTCGGCCGTGTTCGGCTGCAGCGCGGCGCAGATCGCGGCGCTGCCCGACCTGAAGGTGGTCTCCAGCTTCGGCGTGGGCCTGGACCGCATCGACCTGCCCGCCGCCGCCGCGCGTGGCATCGCCGTGGGCTACACGCCCGACGTGCTCAACGACTGCGTCGCAGACCTGGCGATGGCCTTGATGCTGGACGTCGCCCGCGGCGTGAGCGCGGCCGACCGCTTCGTGCGCCGTGGCGAATGGCTGGCGCGCCGCTTTGGCGTAGGCCGCCGCGTCAGCGGGCAGAAGCTGGGCATCGTGGGCCTGGGCCGCATCGGCCGCACCATCGCCCAGCGCGCCACCGGCTTCGACATGCCCACCCGCTACCACAGCCGAAACCCGGTGCCGGGGGTGCCCTGGGCGCATGAGCCGCAGCTGCTGGCGCTGGCGCGCTGGGCCGACTTCCTGGTGGTGATCACCGCGGGCGGTGCCGGCACCCGCCACCTGGTCAATGCCGAGGTGCTGGACGCATTGGGCCCGCGTGGCTTCCTGGTCAACGTGTCGCGCGGCAGCGTGATCGACGAGGCCGCGCTGGTGAAGGCGCTGCAGCAGGGCCGCATCGCCGGTGCCGGCCTCGATGTGTTCGACCGCGAGCCGCACGTGCCCGGCGAGCTGATGCAGCTGGACAACGTGGTGCTGCTGCCCCACATCGCCAGCGGCACCGAAGAAACCCGCCAGGCGATGGCCGACCTGACCTTCGACAACCTGCAGGCCTTCTTCACGGAAGGCCGGGTGCGCGCCTCGGCGCTGTAGCCCGCCGCGGTGCGCCGGGCTGGCCGCGGCTACACCACCGCCGCCACGCCCGCTCCCACGCCCAGCAGCCCGGCCACGCCGCTCAACAGCGCGACGTCGCGGCGGTCGTTGCCGATGCGCCAGGCCTGCCAGGCGGCAAACAACAGCGAGGCCATCAGGGCCAGCAGAACGAGGGTGAGCGGTTCCATGGAATCTCTGTGAAGTGACGCCAGCATGGAGCGCTGCCGCGGCTGGAAAGTTCCGGGGCGCCGTGCCCAACAAAAAAGCCCCGAGGCTCACGCCCCGGGGCTTTGCGGTTCTAGCGGTCCGTTGCCTGCAGCCCGCTCACCGGAACAAGTTGGGCAACCACAGCGAGAAGGCCGGCACGTAGGTCACCAGCATCAGGCACACCGTGAGGGCGCCGTAGAAGGGCAGGATGGATCGCATCACCTGCCCCACGGAGACCCCGCCGATGGCACAGCCCACGAACTGCGTGGTGCCCACCGGCGGCGTGTTCAGGCCCAGCGCGCAGTTGATCAGCATCATGATGCCGAACTGCACCGGGTCCATGCCGAAGTGCTGGGCGATGGGCAGGAAGATCGGCGTGCAGATCAGGATCGTGGCCGCCATGTCGAGGAAGGTGCC
>NZ_CAXFDV010000158.1:0-2293 GCF_964001545.1 uncultured Aquincola sp. | reverse complement strand
GACCAGAGCCCCATCGGCAAGACCGCGCGTTCCAACCCCGCCAGCTACGTGGGCGCCTTCGACGAGATCCGCAAGCTGTTTGCCGACGCGCCGCTGGCGCGTGAGCGGGGCTATGGCGCCGGCATGTTCAGCTTCAACGCCGGCGATGGGCGCTGCCCCACCTGCGGCGGCTCGGGCTTCGAGCATGTGGAGATGCAGTTCCTGTCGGACGTGTACCTGCGCTGCCCCGACTGCGACGGCCGCCGCTACCGGCCCGAGCTGCTGGACGTGAAGATCGAGCGCCGGCTGCCCGGCCAGGTCGACCGCCAGCTCAGCATCGCCGATGTGCTGGAACTCACCGTGAGCGAAGCGGTGCAGTTGTTCCGCGACGACCGCGAGGTGGTGCGTGTGCTGCAGCCCATCGTGGACGTGGGTCTGGACTATGTGCGCCTGGGCCAGCCGGTGCCCACGCTCAGCGGCGGCGAGGCGCAGCGCCTGAAGCTGGCCGGCTTCCTGGCCGAGGCGGCCGGCGCGCCGCGCCAGGCGGTGGCCAAGAAGGGCCGGCTGTTCCTGTTCGATGAGCCCACCACCGGCCTGCACTTCGACGACATCGCCAAGCTGATGCGGGCCTTCCGCAAGCTGCTGGACGCGGGCCATTCGCTCATCGTCATCGAGCACAACCTGGACGTGATCCGCGCGGCCGACTGGATCGTGGACCTGGGCCCTGAAGGCGGCGAAGCCGGCGGCGAGTTGGTGTGCGCCGGCACGGTGGACGACGTGAAGGCCTTCCCGGGCTCACACACCGGCGTGGCGCTGCGCGAGTACGAAGCCGCGCTGGGCCTGGGCGGCCAGAAAGTGGAAGACGCGGGCGTGCCGCTGCAGCGGGTGATCCGCCAGCGCCGGCAGGAGGACGAAGCCATCCGCATCGTCAATGCGCATGAGCACAACCTCAAGGGCCTCAGCGTGGACATCCCGCGCGGCAAGTTCAGCGTGGTCACTGGCGTGTCGGGCTCGGGCAAGAGCACGCTGGCCTTCGACATCCTGTTCAACGAAGGCCAGCGCCGCTACCTGGAAAGCCTGAATGCCTATGCCCGCAGCATCGTGCAGCCGGCCGGCCGGCCGGAGGTGGACGCGGTGTACGGCATTCCGCCCACGGTGGCCATCGAACAGCGGCTGAGTCGCGGCGGCCGCAAGAGCACCGTGGCCACCACCACCGAGGTGTGGCACTTCCTGCGGCTGCTGTGGGTCAAGCTGGGCATCCAGCACTGCATCCACGATGGCACGCCGGTGATGCCGCAAAGCGCCGAAAGCATCGCCGCGCAGCTGCTGCGCGACCACCGCGGCCAGCACGTGGGCCTGCTGGCGCCGATGGTGGTCAACCGCAAGGGCATCTACACCGACCTGGCCAAGTGGGCCAAGGCGCGCGGCCACAGCCACCTGCGGGTCGACGGCGAGTTCCTGAAGGTGGACCCGTGGCCGCGCATCGACCGCTTCAAGGAACACACCATCGAGCTGCCGGTGGGCGACCTGCTGCTGGTGCCCGAGAACGAAGCCCGGCTGCGCGAGCTGCTGGCCAAGGCACTGGACCTGGGCAAGGGCGTGCTGCACCTGCTGCACCCGCTGGACGGCCTGGCCGAAGCGATGGACCAGGGCCTGAGCGGCGCCGGCATCGGCGAGGTGAAGGTGTTTTCCACCAAGCGCGCCTGCCCCACCTGCGGCACCAGCTACCCCGAGCTGGACCCGCGCATGTTCAGCTACAACAGCAAGCACGGCTGGTGCACCGGCTGCGTGGGCACCGGCCTGGCGCTGACGCGTGAACAGCGCAAGGCCTACGACGACTCGGTGCGCGACGACAACAACCGCGGCCGCGAGCAGAGTTTCCCGGCCGAAGAGTCCGAGGTCGAAGGCCTGGAAGAAGACGCCGAATGCCCGGAATGCGAAGGCACGCGGCTGAACCCCATCTCGCGTGCGGTGACCTTCGCTGGTGAGGCCATCAGCACCATCGCCGCTTCATCGGTGAGCGACACCCACGCCTGGGTCGACGGCCTGGCGCTGGAAGGCCGCGACGCCGGCATTGCGCGCGACGTGGTGACGGAGATCAGCAACCGCCTGTCCTTCCTGGGCGAGGTGGGGCTGGGCTACCTGACGCTGGACCGCGCCGCGCCCACGCTGAGCGGCGGCGAGGCGCAGCGCATCCGCCTGGCGGCGCAGCTGGGCAGCAACCTGCAGGGCGTGTGCTACGTGCTGGACGAGCCCACCATCGGCCTGCACCCGCGCGACAACCAGATCCTGCTCAATGCGCTGCACCAGCTGG
>NZ_CAXFDV010000157.1:0-5467 GCF_964001545.1 uncultured Aquincola sp. | reverse complement strand
GTCTCGCGCGGGCCGCTGCGCGAGGCCTTCCGCCGGCTGGAAGAAGCGGGCCTGGTGCGCACCGAGAAGAACCGCGGCGTGTTCGTGCGCAGCCTGCCGATCGACGAGGTGCTGGAGATCTTCGAGGTGCGGGCGATGATGGACCAGGCCATCGGCCGCAAGCTGGCCCAGACGCTGGCCACGGCCCAAGTGCGCGAGCTGCGCCGCATGGCCGACGAGATGGACCGCGCGGCCAAGGCCGGCGATGCCGATGCCTTCCATGCCACCAACCTGCAGTTCCACGACAGGCTGCTGGTGCTGGCCGACAACCAGAAGCTGGCCGCCACCTACCGCAAGCTCACCAAGGAGCTGACCCTGCACCGCCGCCACAACCTGAGCGCCGAGTCCATGCTGATGTTCGCGCGCGAGCACCGGCAGATCGTCAAGGCCATCGCCGCCGGCGATGCCGAAGCAGCGGGTGAGGCCATGTACCGCCATGTGATGAACAGCCGCGAGCGCACGCTGCACAACCACCTGCAGCGCCAGAGCGAGGCGGCCTGACGCCATGGCCCTGACCCTGCAAGACATCGCCACGCTGTTCGATCAACGGGGTGCCGAGCAGTACACCGGCGAGCCGGTGACCCAGCTGGAACATGCGCTGCAATCGGCCTGGCTGGCCGAGCAGGCCGGGGCGGATGATGAACTGGTGACCGCCGCGCTGCTGCACGACCTGGGCCACCTGCTGGGCGATCATGGCGCCACGCCCACGCTGCGCGGCATCGACGACCTGCACCAGTTCATCGCCTTGCCTTTCCTGCGGCCGCTGTTCGGGCCCCGGGTGCTGGACGCCATCCGCCTGCATGTGGATGCCAAGCGCTACCTGTGTGCCAGCCGGCCGGGCTACCACGCGGCGCTGTCCAGCGATTCGCAGCGCAGCCTGGTGCTGCAGGGCGGCGTGTTCACGGCCGAGCAGGCGCACGACTTCATCACCCAGCCGCATGCCGAGGCCGCGGTGCAACTGCGGCTGTGGGACGACGCGGCCAAGGCGCCGCAGCTGACCACACCGTCTCTGCAGCACTACCTCGCGCAGCACGTGGCGCGGGCCAGCCGCCTGGCCGCCGGTGGCTGAGGCCGCCGGGCTGCCACTGGGCGGGCTGAGCAGTGGCGCGCTGAGCGGGGGCGTGCTGGCCGCGGTGCTGTGCGGCGCGGCCCTGCATGCCAGCTGGAATGCGCTCATCAAGTCGGGCACCGACAAGTCGCTGGACACGGCACTCATCCATGCGCTGGGGCCGCTGATCGCGGTGCCGCTGCTGCTGGGGGTGGGCTGGCCCGCTGCGGCGGCCTGGCCGTACATCGCGCTGTCCACGCTCATCCACATCGGCTACTACCTGGCGCTGGCTTCCGCTTACCGGCATGGCGACCTGGGGCTGACCTACCCGCTGATGCGCGGCGGCGCGCCGCTGCTGGTGGCGCTGGGCGGCCCGCTGTGGATCGGTGAGTCGCTGTCCGTCGTGGCCTGGGCGGGGGTGCTCACGGTGAGCACCGGCGTGGTGCTGCTGGGCCTGGCGCGGGCCGGGCACATGGGCTCGGAGGCGCAGCGCCGCAAGGCGGTGCGGGTGGCCTTGTGCAATGCGGCCATCATCGCCGCCTACACCTTCGTCGATGGCCGGGGCGTGCGTGCCAGCGGCAACGCCGTGGCCTACGTGGCGGCGCTGTTCCTGTTCGACGGCCTGCCTTACTTCGCGCTGGTGATGTGGCAGCGCCGCGACCGGCTGGCCGAGGCGCGCCGCTACATGGCCGCGCGCTGGCCGGTGGCGGCGCTGGGCACCGCGGCCTCCTTGGGCAGCTACGGCATCGCGCTGTGGGCCATGACCCGCGCGCCGGTGGCGGTGGTGGCGGCGGTGCGCGAAACCTCGGTGCTGTTCGCGGCGCTGATCGGCACCTGGTGGCTGCGTGAGCCCTTCGGCTGGCAGCGCGCGGCCGGTACCGTGATCATCGTAGGCGGCGTCATGGCACTGCGCCTCGGCTGATGGTGCACCCGGCGCCACGCTTCGCGTGACGCCACCCTCCGAGAGGGTCGCCGGTCGGCTTGGGGCGGCCCGGCGCTCGGCCGGCGGGGCGGGGCACGTGGCGTCAGGGCGTTTCGCCCGGGCCGGCTATCCTGCGGCATCCCCTCACACGGAGTGCCTGTTCCCCCGATGCTGCCGGTTCTCACCTTGGCCCACTGGCTCAGCCTGCACGGGCTGGTCACCGCGATCGCGCTGCTGATCTACGTCATCACCGCGCATGTGCTGGGCCAGCGGCGCCAGCCGGCCGCGGCCGTGGCCTGGGTGTTGTTCATCCTGCTGCTGCCTTATGTGGCGCTGCCGGCCTTCCTCATCTTCGGCTCGCGCAAGCGGGCGAGGGCGGTGCGCCTGGGCGGGCTGCATCCGGCGGCCGACGCGCCCACCTGGGCCGAGCAGACGGCGCTGGCCCTGCGCCAGCCCGCCGCCGCGCCCTACCAGGACCTGGCCATCCACACCGATGGCCATGCCGCCCGCGGTGCGTTGTGGGAGGTGATCGACCGGGCGCAACACTCGATCGAGCTGTGCACCTTCATCATCGGCCGCGACAGCTTCGGCCAGGCGGTGGTGGAGCGGCTGGCCGCCCGCGCCCGCGCCGGCGTGACGGTGCGGCTGATGGTCGATGGCCTCGGCGCCCTGATGGGCGGCCGACCCGAACTCAGTGCGTTGAAGGCGGCCGGCGGCCACCTGGTGCAGTTCGTGCCGCCGCTGCATTCGCCGCTGCGCGGGCGCACCAACCTGCGCAACCACCGCAAGCTGCTGATCGCCGATGCCGGCCACGCCACCCAGCGGCTGTGGTGCGGCGGCCGCAACCTGGCCTGCGAATACTTCGACGGCGAGCCGGGCAAGCCGGCCTGGCACGACCTCAGCTTCGACCTGCGTGGCCCGCTGGTGCTGCAGGCCGGTGCGCTGTTCCGCCACGACTGGCGCTTTGCCGGCGGCCAGCCGCGGCTGCCGGCCATCCCGCTCAAGGCCTTGCCGCCGCCGCTGCCCGGCGAGGCACCGCTGCCACGCGCGCAGCTCATCGCTTCCGGCCCCGACCAGGTGGACGACACCGTGCAGTCGATGCTGGTGACCGCCGCCTACCGGGCGCGCGAGCGGCTGCTGATGGTCACGCCGTACTTCGTGCCCGACGCCGCCCTGCTGGCCGCGCTGTGCCTGGCCGCCCGCCGCGGCGTGGTGGTGGACCTGCTGCTGCCGGCGCGCTCCAACCACGGCATGTCCGACATCGCCCGCGGCCGCGCGCTGCGCACGCTGGCCGCGGCCGGCGCGCGCATCTGGCTGGCGCCGCACATGCTGCATGCCAAGCTGGTGGTGGTGGACGAAACCCTGGCCCTGGCCGGCTCGGCCAACATCGACAGCCGCAGCCTCTTCCTCAACTACGAGCTGATGGTGGCCTTTCATGACGCACCGGCGGTGCAGGCCTTTGCGCGTTGGTTCGAGCAGGAGAGGGCGCTGGCCCACCGCAGCCAGCCCGCCCGCGCCGGGTTGCTGCGCGACGTGGGCGAGGGCTTGGTGCTGTGGGTGGGCTTTCAGCTATAGATGGACGGAGCACCCGGCGCCCCTTGCGGGGGGCCCCCGGCTGTTAACGTAGCGTCCATGTCCTTGCCCGTGACCCCTGCTGACGAACATGCGATGCGCCTGGCGCTGGACCAGGCGCTCAATGCGCAGCTGGCCGGCGAGGTGCCGGTGGGGGCCGTCATCCTGCGGCAGGGCCAGGTGATCGCCACCGGCTACAACCGGCCCATCACCACCCACGACCCCACCGCCCATGCCGAGATCGTGGCCCTGCGCCATGCGGCCCAGCTGCTGGGCAACTACCGCCTGCCCGAGTGCGAGCTGTACGTGACGCTGGAGCCCTGCGCCATGTGCGCGATGGCGCTGATGCATGCGCGCTTCAAGCGCGTGGTGTTCGGTGCCACCGACCCCAAGACCGGCGTGGCCGGCTCGGTGATCGACCTGTTTGCGCAGCCGCAGCTCAACCACCACACGCAGGTGCAGGGCGGTGTGCTGGCCGAAGCCAGTGCCCAGTTGCTGCGCGACTTCTTCGCCGAACGCCGCGCGCGCCAGAAAGCCTTGCAGCTGGCCCGCCGCAGTGCCGCCGGCCCCGCCGACACCGCGCCGCTGGGCGCCGCCGCGCCGCTGCCCGTCGGTTCGTTGCCCGACATTCCCACCGGCGAAGCCACCGAACTGCCCGCCGACCTGCCACCCACCTTGCGATGACCGCCACCTCCCGCTCCAAGTCCGCTCGCCATGACCACGGCCACGCCCACGACGCCCACCGCGACCATGCCGCCCACGGCGTGCCGGACGGCCCGCGCACGCTGACGCTGTTTTCACCCGCCGGTGTGGTGGCCCAGGCCGCCCCGGTGCGCCGCGCCGCCCGGCGCCTCAAGGCCCACGGCTTCGAGGTGACCATCGACGCCAGCGCGCTGGCCAAGCACCAGCGTTTTGCCGGCGACGACGACACCCGGCTGGCTGCGCTGCACCGGGTGGCCGAGGCGGCGCCCACCGTGGCCCTGGCCACCCGCGGCGGCTACGGCCTCACGCGGCTGCTGGACCGCATCGACTGGCCGCTGGTGGCGCGCAGCATGGAGCGCGGCACCCGCTGGGTGGGCTACAGCGACTTCACCGCGCTGCAGCTGGGCCTGCTGGCCCATGCGCCGGCCGGCGTCACCTGGGCCGGCCCGATGGCGGCCGGCGACTTCGGCCTGACCGACGAAGAGGGCGGGGTGGACGATGTCACCGAAGGCTGCTTCCTGGAAGCGATGGACGGCGAGCTGGAGGCGCTGGGCTTTCGCACCGGCGAAGGCTTCGACGGGCTGGAAGCCCGTGGCACGCTGTGGGGCGGCAACCTGCGGGTGGTGAGCACGTTGCTGGGCACCCGCCACTGGCCGGCGGCGCGGCGCATCAAGGGCGGCATCCTGTTTCTGGAAGACGTGAACGAGCACCCCTACAGCATCGAGCGCAGCCTGCTGCAATTGCACCAGGCCGGTGTGCTGGCGCAGCAGAAGGCGGTGCTGCTGGGTGAGTTCACCGCCTGGCGCAAGTCGCCGCTGGACCGCGGTTACACCCTCAAGTCGGCCATCGAGCACCTGCGTTCGGTGTGCCCGGTGCCCATCCTCACCGGGCTGCCCTTCGGCCACGTGCCCACCAAGGTGTGCCTGCCGGTGGGCGCCAAGGTGGCGCTGGCGGTGCAGGGCCGCGACGCCTTCATCGGCTGGTAGCGCAAGCGCCGGGCCGAACATGTACGTACAAGCCCGGGCATAAAAGCTGCGGGGAGGGCGCATGCCTTCTCCTAGAATCCGCGCCTTCCGTGAGGCACCCCCGGGCCACGAACCCGCCTTTGCCGCCCGGATGGGATGTATGCGCAAGACGCTTGGAGGTTGCATGGGCTTTGATGGTTGGGTTCGGGTGGGCAAGGC
>NZ_CAXFDV010000156.1:0-3390 GCF_964001545.1 uncultured Aquincola sp. | reverse complement strand
CGCGTGATCCTGCGCGCCAGCGGCGTGTTCTCGGTCACCGGGCGTGAGCCGGTGAAGCCGCGCGTCAAGCTGTAAGCCGCTCCGCGCGGGCGGCGCTATATTGAGCCGGCGCACGCCGCGCACCTGCGCCCGCGCTGTCATGGGCCTGCCCACCCTTGCCGGGAGCTGCCATGTCAGAGCTGGTCTTCGACCGATTCGTGCTGGATGTAGACCGCCGCCTGCTGCTGTGCGACGGGCAGCCCGTCGATGCGCAACCCCTGGTGTTCGACCTTCTGACCGTGCTGGCGCGGCGGCCGCGCAAGGTGGTGTCGCGCACCGAGCTGCTGGCCCTGGTCTGGCGCAGCAGCGCGGTCAGTGAATCGGTGGTGGCCCGCGCCATCATGAAGGCGCGCCGCGCCCTGCGCGACGATGCGCAGGAGCCCGTGTTGCTGCGCACCGTGCAGCGGGTCGGCTACATGCTGCAGGCGGATGTCCAGGCGCGCGCTTCCGCGGCCGCCGGTCTGCTGCAGCCGCTGCCGGATGAAGCGCCGGCCGGCCGCCTGGCCTTGCTGCCCATCGAAGACCTCACCGGCCTGCCCGCCCTGGGCTGGGCCGGCCAGGGCCTGATGCGTCTGCTGCACCAGTGGGTGTCGGGCACGGGCCTCATCAGCCTGGTGCCGCTGTCCGATGTGCTGGAAGCATGGCAACGCCGGGAACAGGGTGAGGATGCGTTGGCCCAGGTATGCGCCAGCACCGGCGCGGCCGAAGCGGTGCGCTGCCAGCTCACCTGGCAGAACGACGTGTTCACGCTGCGCGGCTGGCGTGGCCGACAGGCGCCGGGGCAGCCGGTGTTCGAGGCCACCGATGCCGATGTGCTCAAGCTCACGCGGCGCCTGGCCGATGCGCTGTGTTGCCAGGACACGCACGTCAGCGCCACCGGCACCGACGCCTTCTGGCAGGCGCAGATGGCCAGCGTGGCGCGCCTGCAGGCAGCGGGGCAGCCCGCGCAGGCGCTGGCGCTGCTGGAGCGCAGCCTGCCCGAAGTGGGGTCCAGCCTGCAGCTGGAACTCCTGAAGGCGCGGCTGCTGTACGAGTGCGCCCGCTTCGACGAGCTGCTGCAGCAGGTCGACCGGCTGCTGGCGGCCCCGGAGCCGGACCTGCCGCTGCTGGTGCGCATCGAGTTGCTCGACCTGCGGGGCGATGGCCTGCACCAGCACAACCGCCTGGAAGAAGCCATGGCCAGCTTCCAGCAGGCGCTGGCCTTGTCGCGGCAGGAGCCGCGCGCGCATGCGATGCGCCCGGACATCCTGGGCCGTGCAGCCCGTGTGGCCGCGCGCCAGCTGCAGGCGTCGGCGGCCATCGGCCTGGCCGAGCTGGCGGTGGAAGAGGCGCGCCGGCTGAAGCAGCCCGACATGCAGATGCGCGCGGCCTTGTGGCTGTGCGGCGTGCTGTCGCAGCTCGACCAGCGGCAGCGCGCGCAGGCCGCGGTCACGCAGGCCATCGAGCTGGGGCAGCGCTCGGGCCGCGCCGAGTACGAGGCGCGGGCCTGGCGCTACCTGAGCGTGCAGCAGAACACCGAGCGCCGCAATGGGGCGGCGCGCCAGTCCATCCAGCGCAGCATCGCCTTGTGCCTGCGCTGCGGCAACGCGTACGAGCTGTTCTGGTCGCGGATGACGGAGCTGCTCATCTGCACCGAGGCCGGCTGGTTCGAGGCGGCGCAGCGCTGCCGCAGCGAGCTGGCAGGCCGCCCCGACCTGCCGGGCACGCAGCGCGACTTTCTGGCGCTGGTGGGGGCCGCGCTGGACTGGCGCCTGGGACGCGACGAGGTGGCCATCGAGGCCATGCGGGCCTTGACCCAGGGCCGCGAAGGCCCGATGGACAACAGCACGATGAACGCCCATGCCGAGCTGGTGCTGATGCACCTGCATCGGGGCCACCTGGACCAGGCGCAGGCCGACCTGGCCGCCATGGCCGACCATGCCCTGGCCGGCTATGTGGAACGCCGCCAGGCCGCGCTGGCGCTGGCGCGCGGCGACCGGCCCGGCGCCATCCACCTGCTGCGGCAGGTGTGGCGCAGCGGACGCGCCGAGGGTGGCGAAGGCTTTCTGATGACGGTGGACCTGACCTGGCTGCTGCTGGAAGACGCGCCGCTGCGCTTCGACGATGCCGAGCTGGAGAGCCTCTTCGCCCATGTGCTGGACCTGTCGGATGAGGCTGCCGAAGTGCGCCTCGTCAAGGCCGCCTACCTGCTGCGCCAGCGGCCCGATGCCCACAGCCGCGCCGGCTGGGACGAAGCGGTGGCCCAGGCGCCGGTGCTGCAGCGGCGCTGCCCGATGATGCTCACCCCTTCGTACCGGGAAGCCTGGGCCGCGCGCACGCCGCCGCGCCTGCGCGAGTTGCTGAGCCGCGTGTGCTGGTAGCCGGCGGCGGCGCGGCGCTCAGGTGCCGTGCCGGCGCTGCGCCCGCGCCGCGCGCTCGCGCGCTTCGTGCAGCGTGGCCAGGGTGATCTTGCGCACCTCGGCCTTGCTTTGCTCCACGTGGGTCTTGAGCAGCAGCTGCGCCTGATCGGGCTTGCGCTGGATGACGGCGCGCAGGATCTTGGCGTGTTCGTTGTAGGTGGCCTCCACCCGGTCGGCGCGGGTGAAGTCCAGGTGCCGGATGATGCGGATGCGCTCGGTCACGTCCCAGTGCACGCGGGCGATCTCGGCATTGCCGGCGGCCCGCACCAGCGTGGCATGGAACTGCTCGTCCAGCTGGCCCACCTCGCGCGGGTCGGCCAGCCGCTCGGTCGCCGGTACCAGCCACACGGCCTTGAGCGTGTCCAGCGCTTCGGCCGGCGTGCCGGTGTGGGCGCACAGCCGCTGCACGCTGGCCAGCTCCAGCAGCACACGCAGGTCGTACAACTGTTCCAGCTTGCTGAAGTCGATGGGCTTGACGTACCAGCCCGACTTCAACTCCACCTCCAGGTAGCCCTCGTTGCGCAGGCGGAACAGGGCTTCACGCACCGGTGTGCGGCTCACGCCCAGGCGCTGGCCCAGCTCGGCCTCGGAGAAGCGGTCGCCCGGCACCAGCTGGAAGTCGTCCATCTCGGCCTTGAGTTGGGCGTACACCTGCTCGGCCAGATTGGCCCGCAGCGGCGCCGCAGGCGCCACGGTGGGAGCGGCAGCGGCAGGGGGCTTGGGGACGGCGCGCATGCGATCGATCTTACCCAGCGGTCCCCGGGGTGGTCGGTGGGTGGGCGGGCGCCGCCAGCAGGCTCACATGCGCGGCCACCACGCGCCACTGGCCATCGGCCATGCGCACCCAGGTCTGGCTCTGGCGGCCGATGGCGGTGCTGCCGGCGCGGTGGAACTCGGTCATCGCCGTGGCCATGTCGCGGCCGAAGGTGGTGATGACGGTGCGGCCCAGCGT
>NZ_CAXFDV010000155.1:0-1902 GCF_964001545.1 uncultured Aquincola sp. | reverse complement strand
TGGACGTCACCATCCAGGCGCAGATCCTGTACGAGGTGCAAAAGCTCTGCCGCGAGACCGGCACCGCGCTGGTGTGGATCACCCACGACCTGGCGGTGATCTCTGGCCTGGCCGACCGCATCGCAGTGATGTACGCCGGCCGCATCGTCGAAGCCGGCACGGCCCGCCAGGTGATCGGCAGCCCCACCCACCCCTACACGCAAGGCTTGATCGACTCCATCCCCACCCGGCAGACGCACGGCACGCTGCTGCGGCAGATTCCGGGCATGACGCCTTCGCTGCTGCACCTGCCGGCGGGCTGCGCCTTCCGCCCGCGCTGCCCACGCGCCGATGCCGCCTGCCTGCAGCCGCCGGCCATCGCGGCGCAGCCCTCAGGGGCGCTCAGCCGCTGCTGGCATCCGCTGGAGGCGGCACATGTCTAGACAAGGCACAGCCGCCGCGCCACTGATCAGCCTGCGCGGCGTGGACAAGCGCTTCGTCAAGCCGGTGGACCTGGCCGGCCGCATCGCCAACCTGCTGGGCGCCAAGCACGCACCGGCGGTGGTGCATGCGGTCAGCGGCGTCGACCTGGACGTGCAGGCCGGCGAAGTGATCGGCATCGTCGGTGAATCGGGCTGCGGCAAGAGCACGCTGGGCCGCATCGTGGCCGGCATCAACCCGCCCAGCGCCGGCACGGTGCACTACCAGGGCCAGCCGGTGCACAGCCTGCCGCGGGCCGAGCGCCGCGCCTATGAACTGGGCGTACAGATGATCTTCCAGAACCCGATGGCCTCCTTGAACCCGCGCATGCGGGTGCTGGACATCATCGGCGAGGCGCCGGTGGTGCACGGCCTGGTGCGCCAGGCCGACCAGCGCGCCTACGTGGCCGACCTGATGCGCCAAGTGGGCCTGGACCCGGACTATGCGCAGCGCTACCCGCACCAGTTCTCGGGCGGACAGCGGCAGCGCATCGGCATCGGGCGGGCGCTGGCGCTCAAGCCCCGCGCCATCGTCTGCGACGAGGCGGTGGCCGCGCTGGACGTGTCCATCCAGGCGCAGGTGCTCAACCTCTTCACCCAGCTGCGGCGCGAGTTCGATCTCACCTACCTCTTCATCAGCCACAACCTGGGCGTGGTGGGCCACATCGCCGACCGGGTGGTGATCATGTATTTGGGCCGCATCGTGGAGGTGGCACCCACCGACACGGTGTTCAACCGCCCCAACCACCCCTACACCCAGGCCCTGCTGGCCGAGCTGCCCACGCTGGACACCACACGCCGGCAGTACCAACCCATCCAGGGCGAGCTGCCATCGCCGCTGGCGCCGCCTTCAGGCTGCGCCTTCCACCCGCGCTGCCCGCAGGCCCTGCCCCGCTGCAGCAGCGAGCGGCCGGCCCTGAAGACGCTGGCCCCCGGGCACACCAGCGCCTGCCACCTGAACGACCTGCCCCAACCCATCACGGTGCACGCCAAAGCAGTCCCCGCATGACACCCACCCCAGATACCCGTGTGCAGCCCCAAGCCGCCACGCCGTTCGACCCCTTCACGCTGTACCAGCCCACGGCTGATGCGCTGCCGCTGGTGGCCGATTCGCCGCACAGCGGCCTGAAGTACCCGGCCGACTTCGGCTACGCCCTGCCCTTTGACGAGTTGCGCGCCGGCGAGGACACCGACGTCGACGTGCTGTGGCAGGCCCTGCCCACCGTGGGCGGCACGCTGCTGGCGGCGGAGTTTCCGCGCAGCTACATCGACCCCAACCGCGACCCGGCCGACCTGGATGCGGCGCTGCTGGACGGCCCCTGGCCGCAGGAACTAAAGCCCAGCGAGAAGACGCGCCTGGGCATTGGCCTGATCTGGCGCGACGCCGGCCATGATGGCCGTCAGCCCATCTACGACCGGCGGCTGAGCGTGGCCGAGGTGCAGG
>NZ_CAXFDV010000154.1:0-6204 GCF_964001545.1 uncultured Aquincola sp. | reverse complement strand
CCATGGAAATCTTCGACTACGACAACGTGCTGCTGCTGCCGCGCAAGTGCCGCGTGGACAGCCGCAGCGAGTGCGACACGTCCATCGAGTTCGGCGGCCGCCGCTTCAACCTGCCGGTGGTGCCGGCCAACATGAAGACGGTGGTCGATGAGCCGATCAGCCAGTGGCTGGCGGCCAACGGCTACTTCTACGTGATGCACCGCTTCGACGTGGACAACGTGGCCTATGCCCGCCGCATGCGCGACAAGGGGCTGTTCGTCTCGATCAGTTCGGGCGTCAAGCCGGCCGACTTCGAGGTGATCGACCGCCTGGCCGCCGAAGGCGTGGGCGCCGACTACATCACCATCGACATCGCCCACGGCCATGCCGAGAGCGTGCGCCGCACCATCGAGCACATCAAGCACAAGCTGCCCAAGACCTTCGTGATCGCCGGCAACGTGGGCACGCCCGAGGCGGTGATCGACCTGGAGAACTGGGGCGCCGACGCCACCAAGGTGGGCATCGGCCCCGGCAAGGTGTGCATCACCCGGCTGAAGACGGGTTTCGGCACCGGCGGCTGGCAGCTGTCGGCGCTGAAGTGGTGCTCGCGCGTGGCCACCAAGCCCATCATCGCGGACGGCGGCATCCGCGACCATGGCGACATCGCCAAGAGCGTGCGCTTCGGCGCCAGCATGGTGATGATCGGCTCGCTGTTCGCCGGCCATGAAGAGTCACCCGGCCAGACGGTGGAAGTCGACGGCAAGCTGTACAAGGAGTACTACGGCTCGGCGTCCGACTTCAACAAGGGCGAGTACAAGCACGTGGAAGGCAAGCGCATCCTGGAGCCGGTCAAGGGCCGCCTGGCCGACACCCTGCGCGAGATGCGCGAAGACCTGCAAAGCTCCATCTCGTACGCCGGCGGCACGGGCCTGGCCGACGTGCGGCGGGTCAACTACGTCATCCTGGGCGGCGACAACGCCGGCGAGCATCTGCTGATGTAGCCCCGCCTACAATCGGTCATCCCCTGCAACGCCCTCGCGCCAGCCCGCCACCGCGGGCCGGCGCACCGGACTTTCCTGCCATGACCGAACTCGCCAAGTCCTTCGAACCCGCCGCGATCGAGGCCCACTGGGGGCCGCTGTGGGAGAAGAGCGGCGTCTATGAGCCCACGCTGGATGCGGCCAAGCCCAGCTTCAGCATCCAGCTGCCGCCGCCCAACGTGACGGGCACGCTGCACATGGGCCATGCGTTCAACCAGACCATCATGGACTCGTTGACGCGCTACCACCGCATGCGCGGCTTCAACACGCTGTGGGTGCCGGGCACCGACCACGCCGGCATCGCCACGCAGATCGTGGTGGAGCGCCAGCTGCAGGACCAGGGCCAGAGCCGCCACGACCTGGGCCGCAAGAACTTCGTCGCGCGTGTGTGGGAGTGGAAGCAGCAAAGCGGCTCCACCATCACGCAGCAGATGCGCCGCATGGGCGACAGCGTGAGCTGGAACCATGAGTACTTCACCATGGACGACAAGCTGTCCAAGGTGGTGACTGAAACCTTCGTGCGCCTGTACGAAGAAGGCCTGATCTACCGCGGCAAGCGGCTGGTGAGCTGGGACCCGATCCTCAAGAGCGCCGTCTCCGACCTGGAGGTGGAAAGCGAAGAGGAAGAAGGCCACCTGTGGCACATCCGCTACCCGATCGAGGGCAGCACCGAGTCGCTGGTGGTGGCCACCACCCGGCCCGAAACCTTGTTGGGCGACACCGCGGTGATGGTGCACCCGGAAGACGAGCGCTACACCCACCTGATCGGCCAGCAGGTGCGCTTGCCCGTCACCGGCCGCCTGGTGCCGGTGATCGCCGACGACTACGTGGACAAGGCCTTCGGCACCGGCGTGGTCAAGGTCACCCCGGCCCACGACACCAACGACTACCAGGTGGGCCTGCGGCATGGCTTGCCCATGCTCACCATCTTCGACCTGGAAGCCAAGGTCAGCGGCGCCGAAGTGCCCGAGATCCCGGCCGCCTACGTGGGCCTGGACCGCTTCGTCGCGCGCAAGCAGATCGTCGCCCAGCTGGAGGCCGAAGGCCTGCTGGTGGAGGTGAAGAAGCACAAGCTGATGGTGCCGCGCTGCGCCCGCACCGGCCAGGTGATCGAGCCCATGCTCACCGACCAGTGGTTCGTGGCCATGAGCAAGGCCGGCCACAACGGCAAGAGCATCGCCGAAGAAGCCATCGAGGCCGTCTCTTCGGGCGAGGTGAAGTTCGTGCCCGAGAACTGGGTGAACACCTACAACCAGTGGATGAAGAACATCCAGGACTGGTGCATCAGCCGCCAGCTGTGGTGGGGCCACCAGATTCCGGCCTGGTACGGCGACGGCGGCGAACTCTTCGTCGCCCGCAGTGAAGAGCAAGCGCGTGAGCGGGCCACGGCCGCCGGCTACACCGGCGCGCTGCGCCGCGACGAAGACGTGCTGGACACCTGGTACTCGTCGGCGCTGGTGCCCTTCAGCACCCTGGGCTGGCCCGAGAAGACCATCGAGCAAGACCTCTTCCTGCCCAGCAGCGTGCTGGTCACCGGCTACGACATCATCTTCTTCTGGGTGGCCCGGATGATCATGATGACCAAGCACTTCACCGGTCAGGTGCCCTTCCGCCACGTGTACATCCACGGCCTGGTGCTGGATGCGCAGGGCAAGAAGATGAGCAAGAGCGAAGGCAACGTGCTCGACCCGGTGGACCTGATCGACGGCATCGAGCTGGCGCCACTGCTGGACAAGCGCGTGGTGGGCCTGCGCAAGCCCGAGACGGCGCCCAAGGTGCGCAAGGCCACCGAGAAGGAGTTTCCGGCGGGCATTCCGGCCTACGGCGCCGATGCGCTGCGCTTCACCTTCGCGGCCATGGCCACGCTGGGCCGCAGCGTCAACTTCGACAGCAAGCGCTGCGAGGGCTACCGCAACTTCTGCAACAAGCTCTGGAACGCCACCCGCTTCGTGCTGATGAACTGCGAAGGCCAGGACTGCGGCCTGGCCGAGCACACCAAGGCCGAATGTGCGCCCGGCGGCGCCTTCCACGGCTACATGCAGTTCAGCCAGGCCGACCGCTGGATCAGCAGCGAGCTGCAGAAGGTGGAAGCCGCGGTGGCCCAGGGCTTTGCCGAGTACCGCCTCGACAACGTGGCCAACACGATCTACAGCTTCGTGTGGGACGAGTACTGCGACTGGTACCTGGAAGTGGCCAAGGTGCAGATCCAGACCGGCACCGAGGCCCAGCAGCGCGCCACCCGCCGCACGCTGATCCGCACGCTGGAAGCGGTGCTGCGGCTGCTGCACCCGATCACGCCCTTCATCACCGCCGAGCTGTGGAACACGGTGGCGCCGGTGGCCGGCCGGCAGGGCCCGTCCATCGTCACCGCCGCCTATCCGCAGGCCCAGCCCGAGAAGATCGACGAAGCCGCCATCGCCTGGATGGCGCGGCTCAAGGCCACGGTGGGCGCCTGCCGCAACCTGCGCGCCGAGATGAACCTCTCGCCCGCCGAGCGGGCGCCGCTGATCACGCTGGGCGACGCCGAATTCGTGCAGCAGGTGGCCCCGCTGCTGAAGGCGCTGGCCAAGCTGTCCGACGTGCAGGTGCTGGCCGATGAAGCCGCCTTCGACCAAGCCACCGCCACTGCGCCGGTGTCGGTGCTGGGCGACATCCGCCTGGCGCTGCACGTGGAAGTGGACGTGGCCGCCGAGAAGGCGCGCCTGGCCAAAGAAATCGCGCGGCTGGAAGGCGAGATCACCAAGGCCACGGTCAAGCTGGGCAACGAGAGCTTCGTCGCCCGCGCCCCGGCGGCGGTGGTGGAGCAGGAGAAGCAGCGCCTGGCCGATTTCAGCCAGACGGTGCAGCGGCTGCAGGCGCAGGCTGCGCGGCTGGAAGCAACTGCTTGACGTGGTGCCAGCCCCCAAGCTCGCTGCGCTCGCGTCCCCCCGAGGGGGAGCTCAGTCCCTTGGGGCGGCCCGGCGGGATTGAGGTCGCCCCCAAGCTCGCTGCGCTCGCGCCCCCCCGAGGGGGAGCTCAGTCCCTTGGGGCGGCCCGGCGGGATTGAGGTCGCCCCCAAGCGCGCTGCGGTGGCTCAGGCTGCCCGCGGCGCCAGCGCCATCCAGGGCGCGGCCGTGGTGCTTTGGCCCTGGCGGGCCCAGGGAGCCAGAAGCGCGTCGATGCGGCGGGCCACGGCCCAGGCGCTGCGCTCGCGCGACTCGCGCGTGGCTTGCGCCAGCCGCGGCGACACGTGCAAGCCCGGCAGGCCATGCAGGGGCCGGCCCGGCTCCAGCAGTTCGGGCTCGGCGTCGTCGAACCACACGCCGGCCACGCGGCCATCGCCCATGGCTTCGGCCAGGGCCGGTTCGTCGAACACCGAGGCATGCGTCAGGCTCACCAGCGCCTGGCCCGGCTTGCAGCTGGCCAGCACCCGCTCGCCCAGCAGGCCGCGATAGCGGCTGAACATGGGCAGCAGCACGCACACCGCGTCGCAGGCCGCCATGAAGTCGCGCAGCGGCAGCGGCTCGACCTGCCAGCGCACCCACAAGGCATCGCTGGCGTGCAACGAGGGGTCGTAGCCCACCACGCGCGCACCAAAGGCCTGCAGCAGCGAGGCCAGCGCGCGCGAGCCCGGCTGCATGCCGAACAGGCCCACCGTGGCACCGCCGATCTCGCGGGCTTCGCCGCCGGCAGCCAGCGCGCCTTCGCCGTGGCGCCACTGCGCCAGCAGCGCGCCGATGGCGAACTCGGCATGGGCGGCGGCATGGGCGGCGCCGTTGCGCACCACTTCCACGCCGGCGCGTTCGCAGGCATCGAAGTCGATGGGCGCAGCGCTGCCAGTGCCGATGCGCGCCACCGCCCGCAGGTGGGGCGCGGCACTGAGCAGCTGGCCGTCGATGCGCATGGAGGCCGGCGCCACCAGCGCCGAGGTGGTGATCAGTGCATGGCGCAGGCCTTCGGGGTCGTGCGCCAGTTCAGGCGCATGGTGCACGCGGTGCCGGTCGGACAGCCACTGCATCACCTGGGCATCGAACGTGTCGAGAATCAAAACGTCCATGTCACAGGCTGTAGGCAAACTTGCCCAATGGCATATTTTCTGCGTGCCACAATCAAACTCACTCCCTCACCTTCAACGTTTTATGCCGGTCACAAAAGCCATCTTTCCCGTAGCAGGCCTGGGTACCCGCTTTCTCCCGGCCACGAAGGCGCAGCCGAAGGAGATGCTGCCCGTGGTGGACAAGCCGCTGATCCAATACGCCGTGGAAGAGGCTTACGCCGCAGGCGTTCGGGAAATGATCTTCGTCACCGGTCGGCACAAGCGGCCGATCGAAGACCACTTTGACATGACGTTCGAGCTCGAAGTAGCCCTTGAACAAGCGGGCAAGAAAGAGCTGCTGGATGTGGTTCACAGCGTCAAGCCCAAGGACATGGAGTGCATCTACGTGCGCCAGGCGCAGGCCCTGGGCCTGGGCCATGCCGTGCTGTGCGCGCAGCGCTTGGTGGGCAACTCGCCCTTCGCGGTGCTGCTGGCCGACGACCTGATGGTGGGCAAGCCTTCGGTGCTGGCGCAGATGGTCGAGCAGTTCAAGGAATGGCGCGCCTCCATCATCGCGGTGCAGGAAGTGCCGCCCGAGCACACCCGCCGCTACGGCATCGTCGACGGCACGCCGGTCAGTGACCGCCTGCTCGACCTGACCCGCATCGTCGAGAAGCCGGCGCCCGAAAACGCGCCGAGCAACCTGGGCGTGGCCGGCCGCTACATCCTCACGCCGGGCGTGTTCCACGAGATTGCCAACCAGCCGCGTGGCGTGGGTGGCGAGATCCAGCTGACCGACGGCATCGCCGGTTTGCTGCGTCGCGAGAAGGTGTTTGCCTACCGCTACGAAGGCCAGCGCTACGACTGCGGCAGCAAGGAAGGCTTCCTGGAAGCCAACGTGGCCCTGGCGCTGGCGCACCCGACGCTGGGCCCCGGCTTCCGCGAATACCTCAAGGGCATCGACCTCTGATCTTCAGGCGCCGGGCGTAACAGCTACCGGCGCTTCAAGTAATGCGTGAACTCGCCACCGGCGGCGGTCTGCTCCAGCAGCTCGTTGCCGGTCTGCTTGGCAAAGGCCTGGAAGTCGCGCGTCGACGACGGGTCGGTGGCCACCACCTTCAGCACCTCGCCCGAGGCCATGTCGGCCAGGGCCTTCTTGGCCTTGAGGAT
>NZ_CAXFDV010000153.1:0-2653 GCF_964001545.1 uncultured Aquincola sp. | reverse complement strand
GCGCGATCTTTGGCTCGCCCCTCATGACCCCCAGCAACACCTTTGACTACCCCACCCAGCCTGGCCGGGTGCTGACACCCCATGAAGCCCGCACGCGGTACTTCGACGAGCTGAGGCTGCAAGCCGAAGACGGGCGCAACCTGGTGGTGCCGACCCTGTTTGCCACCGTGGTCTACGAACGCGGCGCGGACGCGGACGTGCGCCAGGCCCTGGTGCAGTGCTTTGATGGCTTTGAGCAGCGCTTTGGCAAGCACCTGCGTGGCGGGCACTCCACCCGTACCAAGTTCACTGCCAAGACGAGCAAGGGTGTCGCCAGCACCCGGAAAATGATTCTCGAGGCGCCGCCTTTCGAACGGATCGAGTTCGTCCGCGCGGACGTGACCGACCCGTACACCGCGCCCGAGTACGCGCTGAAGACGCTGACCAACTCCCGCCATCCCACCATCGGCGATGGCGGCATGCTGTCGTACTTGAAGTTCCTGCTGCCCTGGCACCTGGCCGACAGTGAGGTGGGCCTGGCGCAGTACCACGAGTACCTGCGCTTCGTGTGCCGGACGCTGCCGGTGCGCGGCGGCTATGGCGGCCTGACCTCGTCGCTGCCGTTCGACTACGACCGCTACATGCCGATGGAGTACGCCCTGGCCAAACGCTTCACCGGCCTGGAGATCGACGCCATGGCCTACTACGAGAAGAACACCTACCGCATCCTGTCGCAGGAAGGTGATCGGCGCACAGGCCCTGTGTTCGGCTACCTCAAGCCCGGCGCCAACGTCATCCTGGCGGGGCACATCAAGGGGGTCAACTGGATCACCTTGCTGGGCGACGTGTTCGTTGAGCGCCTGGGCGGCGAGGCCGCCTTGCGGCACGCGTTTGTGGACCAGCCCGAGATCGCGGTCGAACGCCAGGGACAGTGCCTGCTGGTGCAAGCGGGGCCGTTGCCACGCCTGGGCGCGCCGGAAGAAGGCTTGCTCGCCCCCTATGCCGCGGTCAACCGGGTGGTGCGCGCCCTGCGCAACCCGGACCACACCGGGCTGCACACCTACATGGAAGACATCGAGCATGCCGACGAAGAGAACAGCCGCGCCTGGCTGGCGCGCTTCGACCTGCCGCAAGACGGCCCGGTGACGCCGTGGACACCCGGCGCGCCGCCCGTGCTGGCGCCGCCGGCACCGGAGCGTGCCATCCCGCTGTCGGCCCGGCCTGGTCAGCCCTGCCCGAAAGAAGGCACCTGGTTTGCGCCGCACCTGCGGATGAAGGAAGTGCACATGAAGCTGGGTGAGCCGATGCCTGCCGAGGCGGTTGGGCCGACCGGTGGGGTGGTCTGGTACTTCAGGGGATGAGGCGGTGAGCTCGGCCGGTAGCGCCTGGCAGCGCGTGCACGACCGCTGGCGCAGCACCCCGCGGCGTTGGAAGGGGCTGGTGCTTGCACTGGCAGCCCTGGTCGCGGCCAGCGTTGGCGGCCTCAACCCCTACTGGCGGCCGTTTTACTTTGGGAATCACACCATGCCTACCCCGACCGAATACGAATGGCACTGCCTGGGCCGCTACATGATCGAGTTGCCCAAGGGTTTTCAGGCGCACACGGAAGGTACCGACGAGTGGTACCGCATGTTCACGCTGTTTTACGGCATGGATATCGACCATAAGCAGGTGGAGGGGCAGGTCAAGAATGCGAACCACAGCCCCGAAGCGTTCGGCTACGCCTACCGCAACTATCGCCATCGCCTGGCGCAGACGGTGAACAGCAACACAGGCCAAGCCATGCTCCTGCAAGAGACGCAGTTGGCGCCCACGGCCTTTGTCTTGCGCCGCATGACCAACGACTACTCCTACATCGGGCAACAGGTGGAGCTGCATCAACTCGTCGGCACGCGGTATGTGATCTTGAAGGCCAAGGCGTATCCGAAGTACCCCGACATGGCAGACCTGCGGCAGATGTACAAGATGATCGATTTTGAGGATCCGGAAGATCGGCTCAAGTCGATCTCCCCCAAGCTGTTCGCCCTCACCAAAGCCACGCCGTCCCGCCCCGGCTTCTGCTTCGGTGGCGTGGTCTTCGATGCGGGGCAGGACACCGAGCGGACCGACTTCGACATCCGTTGGGTGGCCCAGCCGGTGCAACCCCTCCTGTTGGAAGTGTCCTACCAGGGCATGCTCGATGCTGGCACGCGGGAGTCGTTCTATGAACGCATACCGGACCTGGCCCCGGAAACCCGGCTCAAGATGCGTGTGCTGCGCGACCGCACCACCACGGTCGGCCCCGGGCTGCCCTGGCACGAACTGCTGACACGCCAGCACGCCTGGCAAGTGGTGCCAGACACCCGACCCCAGCCGGTCCATGTGTTGCTCGGCCAGCATGCCTACACCCAGGCCACCACGCTGGACAAGCCTGACTTCGAGCTGCGACTGATCGTCGGCGAGGGGGGCCCGAGCCCGTCGCCTCGCCCCTGTCGGACGCCGAGGCGCTGGCCATGTGGGACCGCATCGTGCGGTCCATTCGGCAGCGTTGACGGCAGCGCTGACCACACCCAGTAGCGCGATCTTTGGCTCGCCCCTCATGACCCCCAGCAACACCTTTGACTACCCCACCCAGCCTGGCCGGGTGCTGACACCCCATGAAGCCCGCACGCGGTACTTCGACGAGCTGAGGCTG
>NZ_CAXFDV010000152.1:0-1555 GCF_964001545.1 uncultured Aquincola sp. | reverse complement strand
CGGCGTGGGCCGCTCGGCCATCAGCACCACGCTGGCACCCACGCTCAGCGGAAAGGTCAGCGCATTGCCCAGGCCATAGGCGAAGTACAGCTTGGCGGCCGAGAAGCACACGTCGTCTTCGGTCAGGCCCAGCACCGGCTTGCCGTACAGCTCGGCCGTCCAGAACGGGTTGCCATGGGTGTGCACCGTGCCTTTGGGCTTGCCGGTGGAACCCGATGAATACAGCCAGAAGCCGGGCTCGTCCGGTCCGGTGGGCGCAGGGCGCGCAGCGGGTTCGTGCCGGGCCAGCAGCGCCGCCAGGTCGTGCACACGCGCACCGTGCAGCTCGGCCGGCAACGGCGCTTCGGGGTGCGAGACCACGATGTGCCGCAGCTCATGCTCGCCCTGGGCCAGGGCCGCCTGCAGCACCGGCAGCAGCGCGGCCGAGACCAGCGCCGCCTGGGCCCGGCTGTTGGCCAGCATGTAGGCATAGTCGGCCGCGGTGAGCAGCGTGTTCACCGCCACCGGCACCACACCCGCATGCAGGCCGCCGAGAAAGCTCACCGGCCAGTGGGTGGTGTCGTGCATCAGCAGCAGCACCCGTTCTTCGCGCCGCAGGCCCAGCGCCTGCAGCGCGGCCGATAGGCGGCGCACCTGGTCGTTCAGGGCGCCGTAGCTCAGCACGCCGTGGTCGTCGATGTAGGCCGTCTTGTCGGCGCGCCCGGCATTGGCGTCCAGCAGGTGCTGCGCAAAGTTGAAGGTGGCGGGCAAAGTCATGGCGATGTCTCCTCGCACGGGGATGTCTTCTCGGCGGCCCATGGGCTTCAACCTTGCGAGCCCAGTGCGGCCAGCACCGGGCCGGCGGCCTGGATGGCTGCGCGGCGGTGGTAGAAGTCCAGCGCCCGCAGGCCGCCCAGCTCCTGGCCGCCGCCGGCGCGGCCGGGGCCACCGTGCAGCGATTGCGGCATCACGTTGCCGTGGCCGGTGTGGGCGGTGGCCACGTCGGGGCTGACCACGTGCACCCGACCATGGCTGGCGGCCAGCGCCAACGCGGTGCCGGCCAGCGCAGCCGGGTCTTGCCCATAGACCGAGGCCACCAGCGAACCCTGGCCGCGTTGCACCAGGGCCTGCGCCTGCGCCAGGTCGCGGTAGGGCAGCAGCGTGGCCACGGGGCCGAACACTTCGGTGTCGTGCACACGGTCGGCGGCTTCGGCCGCTTCGGGCGTGTCCACACCCAGCAGCACCGGGCCCACGCAGGCCGCCACCGCGGGGTCGGCATCGACCAGCGCGCTGCGGCGGCCGTCGTGCAGCAGCCGGGCTTGTCTAGACAAGTGATCAATGCCCTGCAGCACGCTGGCGTGTTGTGCACGGCTGACCAATGAGCCCATGCGCACGGCCTCGTTGCGCGGGTTGCCCACGGTGATTTTGCTCAGCTTGGCACTGATGGCTTCGGCCGCGGCGCCGTACACCGCCTGCGGCACGAAGATGCGGCGGATGGCGGTGCACTTCTGGCCGGCCTTGACCGTCATCTCGCGCACCACCTCGCGCACCAGCAGGTCGAAGGCCGGGCTGCCGG
>NZ_CAXFDV010000151.1:0-4439 GCF_964001545.1 uncultured Aquincola sp. | reverse complement strand
GACCACATCGTGCTGGAATGCACCAACATGCCGCCGTATGCCGCGGCCGTGCACGCCGCCACCGGCGCCACGGTGCACGACATCGCCACCGTGCTGGCCGAACGCTGGTCGGCGCTGTTCCATTGACAAGCAAAGTGAGCCAACCATGGACCCACGCTGGCAGTTCTGGATCGACCGCGGCGGCACCTTCACCGACGTGGTGGGGCGTGCTCCCGGCGGCGCGCTGCACACGCTCAAGCTGCTGAGCGAAGACCCCGGGCGTTATGAAGACGCGGCGGTGGAAGGCATCCGCCGCCTGCTGCAGCTGCGGCCCGACGAAGCGGTGACGCCCGACCAGGTGGCCTGCGTGAAGATGGGCACCACCGTGGCCACCAATGCGCTGCTGGAACGCAAGGGCGACCGCACGCTGCTGGTCACCACCCGCGGCTTCCGCGATGCGCTGCGCATCGCCTACCAGGCGCGGCCGCGGCTGTTCGACCGCCGCATCCTGCTGCCCGAGCTGCTGTACGAGCAGGTGGTGGAAGCCGACGAACGCGTGGCCGCCGATGGCAGCGTGGTGCGCCCGCTGGACGAAGCCGCGCTGCGCCCCGCGCTGCAGGCCGCCTTCGACAGCGGCATCCGCGCCTGCGCGGTGGTGTTGATGCACGGCTGGCGCTTTGCGGGCCATGAGGCGGCGGTGGGCGCGCTGGCGCGCGAGATCGGCTTCACCCAGGTGTCCATCTCGCACCAGGTGAGCCCGCTGATCAAGCTGGTGCCGCGCGGCGACACCACGGTGGTCGATGCCTACCTCAGCCCCATCCTGCGGCGTTACGTCGACCGCGTGGCGGCGCAGATGCCGGGGGTGCGGCTGCTGTTCATGCAAAGCTCCGGCGGCCTGGCCGAGGCGAACCGCTTCCAGGGCAAGGACGCCATCCTCTCGGGCCCGGCGGGCGGCATCGTCGGCATGGTGCGCACCGCGGTGGCGGCCGGCCATCCGCGTGTCATCGGCTTCGACATGGGCGGCACCAGCACCGACGTGTCGCACTATGCGGGCGAGTTCGAGCGCGCCTTCGACACCCAGGTGGCCGGCGTGCGCATGCGCGCGCCGATGATGAGCATCCACACCGTGGCCGCAGGCGGCGGCTCCATCATCCGCTTTGATGGCGCGCGGCTGCGCGTGGGGCCGGAATCGGCCGGCGCCCACCCCGGCCCCGCCAGCTACCGCCGCGGCGGCCCGCTGGCCACCACCGACGCCAATGTGATGCTGGGCCGCATTCAGCCGGCGCACTTTCCGGCGCTGTTCGGCCCGCGCGGCAACCAGCCGCTCGACAGGGCCGAGGTGCTGCACCGCTTCGAGGCCATCGCGCTGCAGATGCAACAGGCCAGTGGCCGGCCGGTGCAGGCCGAAGAAGTGGCCGCCGGTGCGCTGCAGATCGCGGTAGCCAACATGGCCAATGCCATCAAGCGCATCTCGGTGGCGCGCGGCTACGACGTCACCGCCTACACGCTGCAATGCTTCGGCGGCGCGGGCGGCCAACATGCCTGCGCGGTGGCCGATGCGCTGGGCATGCGCACGGTGTACGTGCACCCACTGGCCGGCGTGCTCAGCGCCTACGGCATGGGCTTGGCCGACCAGATCGTGATGCGCGAAGCCTCGGTCGAGCAGCCGCTGGACGAAGCCGGCCTGGCCGCCGCGCGCCACACCCTGCAGGCGCTGGAAGATGCCGCGTTGGCCGAACTGGCGGTGCAGACCGGCCTGTCGCAGGCAGAAGGCCAAGCCTCGCCCTTCGAGCTGCGCAGCCGTGCCCAGCTGCGCTACCGCGGCACGGACACCGCCTTGCAGGTGCGCATCGATGAGCCAGCGGCAATGCGCCACAGCTTCGAGGCGGCCTACCGCCAGCGCTTTGCCTTCCTGCCGCCCGACAAGCCGCTGGAGATTGAATCGGTGTCCGTGGAAGCCGTGCTGCCGGGTGAGGCCATCAGCACTCATGCCGAAGGCCCGCCGCCCGATGCGCAGCGCACGCCGCCGAAGGCCGAGCCGGTGCGCATGTACTGCAGCGCCGACGAGCAGCCCGCCGGCTGGCGCGATGCCTGGCTGTTCCACCGCGAGCAGCTGCCTGCGGGCGCCCATGTCGATGGCCCCGCCATCCTGGCCGAGCGCAATGCCACCACCGTGGTGGAGCCCGGCTGGCAAGCCCTGCTGCTGCCCGGCGGCGCGATGGAGCTGCGCCGCACGCGCCCACGCGCGCAGGCGCAGGCCGTGGGCACCCAGGCCGACCCGGTGATGCTGGAGGTGTTCAACAACCTCTTCATGAACATCGCCGAGCAGATGGGCCTGCGGCTGCAGAACACCGCCCACTCGGTCAACATCAAGGAGCGGCTCGACTTCTCGTGTGCCTTGTTCGATGGCGAAGGCAACCTCATCGCCAATGCGCCGCACATGCCGGTGCACCTGGGCTCGATGAGCGAATCGATCAAGAGCGTGATCAACCGCAACCCCGGCATGCAGCCGGGCGAGGTGTTCGTGCTGAACGACCCGTACCACGGCGGCACCCACCTGCCCGACATCACGGTGGTGACGCCGGTGTTCCTGGAGGCCGGGTCTGACGTTGACACTGAGGCCGCTGCCACGCGCCCGGCCTTTTACGTGGCCTCGCGCGGCCACCATGCCGACGTGGGCGGCAGCACGCCGGGCTCCATGCCGCCGTTCTCGCAGACCATCGCCGACGAAGGCGTGCTGATCGACAACGTCAAGCTGGTGGCAGTGGGCGAGGGCGGCCCGGTGCTGCGCGAGCAGGCGATGCTGGACCTGCTGGCCAGCGGCCCCTGGCCTTCGCGCAACCCGGCGCAGAACCTGGCCGACCTGCAGGCGCAGATCGCCGCCAACGAAAAAGGCGTGCAGGAGCTGCGGGCGATGGTGGCGCAGTACGGCCTGCCCACGGTGGCGGCCTACATGGGCCATGTGCAGGACAACGCCGAAGAATCGGTGCGCCGCGTGATCACCGCGCTGAAGGACGGCCGCTTCGAGCTGCCGCTGGACAACCGGGCCACCATCCGCGTGGCGGTGACGGTGGATGCTCAGGCGCGCGCCGCCACCATCGACTTCAGCGGCACCAGCGACCAGCTGCCCAACAACTTCAATGCGCCCAAGGCCGTGACCATGGCCGCGGTGCTGTACGTGTTTCGCACGCTGGTGGACGACGACATCCCGCTCAATGCCGGCTGCCTGAAGCCGTTGCAGGTCATCGTGCCCGAAGGCTGCATGCTCAA
Organism: uncultured Aquincola sp.; assembly: GCF_964001545.1. Classification (NCBI taxonomy): domain Bacteria; kingdom Pseudomonadati; phylum Pseudomonadota; class Betaproteobacteria; order Burkholderiales; family Sphaerotilaceae; genus Aquincola; species uncultured Aquincola sp. The sequence continues at coordinate 1,190 of NZ_CAXFDV010000151.1, read as the reverse complement.
CCCGCGGCCACCGGCGGCGGTGGTGGCGGGCAATGTGGAAACCAGCACCTGCGTCACCAATGCGCTGTATGGCGCGCTGGGCGTGATGGCGGCCGGCCAGTGCACGATGAACAACTTCACCTTCGGCAATGAGCGCCACCAGTACTACGAGACGGTGTCGGGCGGCTCCGGCGCGGGCGAAGGCTTCGACGGGACGAGCGTGGTGCAGACGCACATGACCAACTCGCGCCTGACCGACCCCGAGGTGCTGGAATTCCGCTTCCCGGTGCGGCTGGAAAGCTACGAGATCCGCGCCGGCTCAGGCGGCGCCGGCCGCTGGCGCGGCGGCGACGGCGGCACGCGACGCATCCGTTTCCTGGAAGCGATGACGGCGTCCATCCTCAGCAACGGCCGGGTGCACGGCGCCTTCGGCATGCAGGGCGGCCAGCCCGGCGAAGTCGGCAGCACCCATGTGGAAAGAGCCGACGGCCGCGCGGAAACGCTGGCGCACATCGGCTCGGCCGAGCTGCAGCCCGGCGACGTGTTCGTGCTGAACACGCCGGGCGGGGGCGGGTTCGGGGAGCCAAGCGCTTGAGTACCTCAGGCACCCCCATACGGCGTAAAACATGCCCAAATGGAGGTGCCTATGCAGACAGCAGCTTCGCCTCGCCATACGCTGCGCCGCGGTGGGTTCTGGGCCATGCCGGCGGGTGGCACGGACAAACGCCGGCGCACCCAGTGGAACCGTTTGGTGGACCAGGTGCGATCCAGTGACCACCTGACGCTTTACCGGGCGGTGGAAGAGGGCGTGCCTGCGTTCACCGTCGTCTTGATCTCCAGGGCCTTGAGCGAGCCAGCGGACATGGCGGGCAAGGGCGCCGCCCACAAGGGCGGCCGCTGGAACCACGCCGGCGAACGCGTGACTTGAGCCTGCACCTCGATTTCATTGAGGGCCCTGGGTTCGGCGTGGCTGGCACGCCAGTCGAGCGCCTTGCTGTGCGTGCCCGCCGTCATCATTCAAGAAGAGGTGAATGTCCTCGTGAACCCCTCACAGGTCGATGCAAAGCGCCTCACCACGCATCGGGTAAGGCGCTTCATCTACGACCAGCGGGTGTAGCGGGTTCAGCTGTTGGCCACCTGCAGGTTGTTCACCACCTGCGTCACGCCGGTCACGTTGGAGGCCAGCTGTTCGGCCTTCACCTTTTCGGCGG
>NZ_CAXFDV010000150.1:0-9915 GCF_964001545.1 uncultured Aquincola sp. | reverse complement strand
GACCTGGCCCGGCCTGGCCGCCGCCCGCGGCCTGGGCCTGGCCGTGCTGGACAGGATCGGCCCGGCCAAGAAGGCGCTGGCGCGGCAGATGATGTTCGGGCGGCGCTAGGCGTTTTACCTATCTGGTAAAGTCCGTGGCCTCAGAGCCCGGAGGAAGAGGCGTTCTTGGACATTCGCTTCAAGAACGGCAAGCCCCACCCGCACCCACTCAAAGGCGACCGTGAAGGTCAGTTTGCGGTGTCGCTGGCCGGCGGTTGGCGACTGGTGTTCGCACCCGCCAACGACCCCCTCCCGCGTCACGCGGATGCCAGCATCGACTGGTCTGCCGTGACCATCGTCTGCATTGAATACATCGGTGACTACCATGACTGAAGCCATGGACCGCGGCGAGGCCGGCGCCTTCCGGCCAGACTGGGCTTCGCCGCCCGGTGACACCATCGCCGACCTGTTGGACGAACGCCATTGGACCCAGCAGCAGCTGGCCGACCGGCTGGGCTATTCGCTCAAGCACGTCAACCAGCTCATCAAGGGCAAGGTGCCGCTGACGGAAGACGCCGCGATCCGACTGCACAGCGTGCTGGGCGCATCGGTGGGGTTCTGGCTGACGCGGGAGGCGCAGTACCGCGAGCGCGTGGCGGCGCTGGAGGAGACGGAGCGCCACTCGGCCATGCTGCCCTGGCTGGCGCGGTTGCCCCTGAAGGACATGATGGCGGCCGGCGCGCTGCGCAAACGGCGGATCGATGCGGCCTCCAAGCCTGGCCTGGTGGCCGAGGCGCTCGCGTTTTTTGGCGTGGCCAGTCCCGAGCAATGGCAGAGCCAGTACGGCTGCATGCCGGTGGCCTTTCGCCGCACCCGCCAAGCGCAGGCCGACATGGGCGCCATCTCGGCCTGGCTGCGCATGGGTGAGCGCATTGCCGAGCGGCTGGACGGCCCGCGCTACGACGAGGCAGCGTTTCGCCAGGTGCTCGTGCACATCCGGGAGCTCACTCGCCAGCCGCCCGATGACCTGGGAGCCCAGTTGCAGGTGGCGATGCAGGCCGCTGGCGTGGCCTTTGTGGTGGTGCCGGCGTTGCCACGCGCGCATGTGTCGGGCGTCGCGCGCTGGCTGCAACCGCACCGGCCCCTGATCCAGCTGTCGGTGTATGGCAAGCTCAACGACCGGTTCTGGTTCAGCCTGTTCCATGAGGCCGCGCACATCCTGCTGCATGGCGGGCAAAAGCATTCGGTGTTTCTGGAAGACCCGGCGGCCACGGAAGCCGGATCGCCCGAGGAAGCCGAGGCCGATGCCTGGGCGCGCGACTTCCTGGTTCCCCCGGAGCTCGCCGCTGTGCTGCCCTCGCTGCCACACACGCGCGCGGCCGTGCAGGCCTATGCCGAGCGCATCGGCGTCCACCCCGGCATCGTCGTGGGCCGCCTGCAGCACGACGGCCTGCTGGAGCCTCACTGGCTGAACGACCTCAAGCACCGGATGGCGCTGTGAGCAGCCCCTTCTTCATGTTGATCCCCGTCACCTGGTAACCCAGCGACTCATAGAGCGCCTGCGCGCCCGGGTTGTGGGCGAAGACGTGCAGGCCGATGCTGGTGGCGCCCAGTTCGGCGGCCAGGGCTTCGGCGGCCTCGAAGGCGCGGCGGGCGTGGCCCTGGCGGCGGTGTTCGGGGGCGATCTCGACGTTGTAGACGAAGGCGCTGCAGCCGCCATGCCGGCGTTCCAGCGCCAGCCACAGGTGGCCCACCACCGGTCCTTCGGGGGTGGCCAGCACTTCCAGCAGGTGATGGTCGGGCGTGGCCAGGCCCTGCGGCAGCAGCGCCAGGAAGTCGGCATGCGAGCGTTCCAGCGCGCCTTCGGCGGGCCAGCGGCCGGCCTCCACGTTCTCCTGCGCATAGCTGGCGATGGACGCCTGCATGTAGGCACCAAAGGCCTCGGGCGGCAGCGGGCGCAGCGTGGTGGACATCACAGGCGGCGGTGGCTCAGCGCGGGCAGTTGCTGGCGCACCGCGGCCAGGCGGTCCATGTCCATCTCGGCCATCACCACACCTTCGCCTTCGGGCTGCAGCGCCAGCACCTCGCCCCAGGGGTCGACCACCATGCTGTGGCCCCAGGTGCGGCGGCCGTTCTCGTGCGTGCCGCCCTGCGCGGGCGCGATCACATAGCACTGGTTTTCCACCGCGCGGGCGCGCAGCAGCAGCTCCCAGTGGGCCTGGCCGGTGGGGTAGGTGAAGGCGGCCGGCACGCTCAGCAGGTCGCAGGGGCCGGCGCCGGGCGCAAAGCTCATCGCGCGGTACAGCTCGGGAAAGCGCAGGTCGTAGCAGACCGACAGGCCGGCGCGCAGCGACTGGCCGCCCGGCATCGGCAGCGTGGCGGCCACGGGTGCATCGCCGGCTTCCAGCACCGCGCCTTCGTCGTAGCGCTCGCGGCCGTTGTCGTAGCGGAAGAGGTGCAGCTTGTCGTAGCGGGCCACCAGCGCGCCATCGGGCCCGTACACGCAGCAGGTGTTGCGCACGCGGGCCGGGTCGGGCGTTTTCATCGGCAGCGTGCCGCCGATGAGCACCAGCGCATGCTCGCGCGCGGCCTGCTGCAAAAAGCGCTGGATCGGGCCTTCGCCCGGGGCTTCGGCCAGCGCCAGCTTGTCGGTGTCGCGGCGGCCCATCAGGCAGAAGTACTCGGGCAGCGCCACCAGGTCGGCCCCGGCGTCGGCGGCCTGGGCGATCAGGCGCCCAGCGGCGGCCAGGTTGCGGTCCACGTCGGGGGTGGACACCATCTGCAGGGCGGCGATCTTCATGGGCGCTCCAGGGTCGGTCAGTTGGCGATGCGGGGTGGCACCGAGGCGGCCGGTGCGGGCGGATCGATCTCGGGCAGCGGTGCATCCACCGCGCGCGCCACGCGTTCCACCTTGGGGTCGGTGAAGGTACCCGAGATGTGGAATTCGCGCGTGCTGGCGGCCATCAGCGGCTTGCGCAGGAACATCTGCGCGACGAAGCTGCCCAGCCCCACCGCGGGGTTGATGACCGCATAGGCCAGCGAGGCGGTGCCGGCGTTGAGCTCGGGCACCACGATCACGCGCAGGTCCTGGGTTTCGGCCTCGATGTCGGCCTGGCCTTCCATCAGCACCGCCGCCTGCACGCCCCGCATGCGCAGGTTGTTGGTGCGGGCCACGCCCTTGCGCAGCGCCACGTCGCCGTTGACGTTGTCGAAGGCAAAGCCCTCGCCGAACAGGTCTCGGAAGTCCAGCGTCAGCCGGCGCGGCAGGGCTTGCAGGCTGAGCACGCCCAGCAGCCGGCCCATGCCCGGCGCCACCTTCAGGAACTGGCCGGCGTCCAGCGCCAGGTTGAGCTGCCCGTCGAGCGAGGGCACGTGCGGCGCCAGCGGCGAGCCGTCCCAGGCCAGCTGGCCCTGCATGCGCCCCTTGCCGCCGCGCAACACCTTGCCCAGGCCCAGGCGCTCGGCAAAGGCGCCGCTGTCGGCCAGGTCGAGCTTGAAGTCCATCACCATGCGGCTGGGGCCGCGGCCACCGCCCGACCATTGGCCGGTGCCAGAAAGTCGCGCTTCGGGCACCGCCACTTCCAGCTTGCTCAGCCGCCAGTCGCGGGTGCCGGCGCCGCCGCGATTGACGGCCTCGATCTCCACCCGGCCCAGCCGCTTGCCCGACAGCTCGAAATCGTCGACCACGATGTCCAGGCCCGGCACGCTGCTGGGCGACTGGGCCAGGTAGGTTTCGACCGACTGCGCCTCGCTCGGCGGCACCGACAGCCGGGCCAGCCGCGCGTACAGCCGGCCGGCGGCGGCGCCCGGGCGGGCGGGCCGCCATTCGAGGTAACCGCCCAGCTGCTCGGCATCGACCGATGCGCGCCACTGGCCGTCTTCGCCTTCGCTGGCGCCGGCCACCACCCGGGTGAGCGTGCGGCTGCTGACGGCCAGCTGCTGCACCTGCAGCGCCAGGCTGCGCGGCAGGTAGTCGGCTTCGGCGGCTGCGGGTGTTGCCGGTGTGGTGGGCGTGGTGGCGGCTGCGGCGGGTGCGGCGGCCGGCAGTGGGCCGGCCAGGCGTTCGGCCGCGCGCTGCCACTCGTCCACGTCCAGGCTGGCCAGCACCACCTGCGCCTGCACGCCACTGGCCGGCACCGGGGCGGGCGCGCGCACGCCGATGCCGCCGTTCAGCACCCGCGGCGCGCCCTGCGACAGGTCGCGCAGGTACTGCGCCTGCAGCACGCCGCCCAGGTCCAGGCGCAACTGGTCGCGCGGCACGTTGCCGGGCAGCGGCTTGACCTCCACCCGCAACGGCATGGCGGCTTCGGGCGCCTTGCGCAGGGGCGCCGGCAGGTCGATGCCCAGGCCGGTGAGCGGGCTGGTCACCGTGACCTCGGTCTGCTCGCCGATGAACCCCAGCGACAGCCGGTAAGGCGCCTGGCCGCTGAAGGCGCCCGCCAGCCGCGACAGGCCGCCCAGCTCGGTGGCGCGGCGCAGCGCCTCGGACGTGGCGGTGCCCTGGCCGTTGAAGCGCAGGCTGCCGTCGGGCTGGGTGCCGCCGTCGAAGCTCAGCTCGCCACCCAGCGCGCGGGCGCTGGTGCCCACCAGCTTGACGCTGTTCTCGGTGAAGTCGACCCGCCCGCGGGCGCCGGCCAGCAAGGGCACGTCGGGCCGCAGGCGCACGTCGTTGCCGGCCAGGGCGACGCTGCCCTTGACGGTGCTGCGGTCGGTGTCGTCCAGCGGAATGGTCAGCGCCAGCTTGAGGTCGGCGTTGCCGCCGAAGGTGCTGGTGGCAAAGGCATGGCCAGTCCACGCGTCCACCGGTGAGCGGCGCACGTAGTTCAGCAGCTCGTTGCCGGGTCCGCGCACCTGGCCGTCGATGCGCAGCACCGCCTGGTCGAGGTCGGCGATGCCGCCGTTGATGCGACTGAGCACCGCCCCCGACACCCGGCCGCTGGCATTGCGGATGGCCATGCTGCTGCGCTCGAACACCAGCTCGCCGGCTACGTTGTCGAAGGGCGGCCAGGCCGGCTGGCGGGCGTCGGTGGCGCTGGCCATCAGCCGCGCCGGCACATAGGCGAGCGCCACGCCCGAGACCTTGCCGGCGATGCGGAACTCGCCCAGCCGCGCATCGCTGTACGGGAACTGCCACAGGTCGCCCTTGACCCGGAAGGTGGTGGGCCCGATGTCGCCGGCCTGCACCGCATCGGCCACATAGCGACGCGTGTCTTCGGGCAGCGCCAGCGGCAGGTAGCGGGCCACCGCGGCGGCCCGGCCCTGCTGCAGCTTGCCGGTCATGTCGAGCACGCCCGGAAAACGCTTGCCGGCGCCATGGCCCTCGCCCGGGCCGCTGCGCCAGGTGGCCGACAACTCGCCGGTGGCATCGGCATTGCTGAACTGCAGCTGCCCGACCTTGACGCTGATGGCCGGTGGCGCGGCCGATGCCGCGGCGCCGACCGGCCGCGCCGCCTCGATGCGCCAATCGACCAGGGCCTGGAAACGGTCGAAGGGCACCAGCGGCTGCTCGAACACGCCGGGCAGCTCCAGTGCGCCGCCGTCCAGCACCACACGTGCCTTGCCGCCACGCTCGGTGGCCTCCACCTCGGCCTGGGCCTGCCGCCAGCCGGGGCGGCCGGGCTCTGTGGAGTGTTCGGCCGGCGCGGCCGCCACCGAGACGCCGACCAGCCGGGCCTTGAACTGGTAGCGCTGCGGGTCCTGCCAGGGGCCTTCCCAGCGGGCGGCCAGGTTCTCGACCCGGCCTTCGGGCGCCGCCTGGGCCAGCGCCTGGCGCGCGTCGGCCGACATCGGCACGGCTTCGCCGATGCGCGACAGCAGCGCCAGGTCGAGTCGATCGGCACTCAACTCGCCCGCCGGGGCCGCTTGGTCACCGCTGCCTGCGTCACGCAGGGCGAGGCTGAAGTTGCCTTGCGGCCAGGTCAGACCATCGTCGGTGGTGAAGCCGATGCGCTGGCCCGACAGGCGCCAGCCACGGTCGTCACGCTGGCCCTGCAGCCGGCCCTGCACCTGTTGCAGCGCCATCGGCAGCACCTCGGGCGCCAGCCGCAAGGCCACCTCGCGCAGCGCCAGGTCCAGCGTGGCGCCATTGACCTGGCCATTGGTCACTTCGGCCCACAGGCGCAGCGCGCCGTCGCCCTGGGTCAGCTCGAAGGGCAGGTCGACGTAGCGGCGCAGCTGCGACACGTCGGTGCGCGGCAGCGCGGCGTAGGCGGTGCCCGACCAGTGGCGCCAGTCGCCAGGGCGGCTGAGCAGCCGGCGGCTGAACTGGCCGCGCAGCGAAAAGCGCTCGCCCCAGGCCGGCGGCGGCGTGGCATCCAGCCGGAGTGCATGGCGGTGCAGGCGGTTGCGGATGACCAGGTCCACGTCGCTGAGCACCAGCGCGGGCAGGCCGCGCAACTCGTCTGTCCAGCGCAGCGCGCCGCGGCGGATGGCCAGCTCATGCTGTTCAAACAACCAGTCTGCCGTGGGGTTGCGGTCCGGGCCCTGGGTGTGCGGCAGCTCGATGCCGGCCACGAAGATGCGCCCCTGTGCGTCGCGCCGCACGTCCAGCGCGGGCGCGTCGATCAGCAGCTGTTCCAGGCGCAGCTGCAGCGACAGCAGTGAGCGGGCCGACACCGCCGCCCGGACTCGCGGCAGACGCAGGGCTTCGCGCTGCTGTGCATCGTGCAGCACCACGTCGGTGAGTTCGAGCGACGGCACCCAGCCGCGCGATTCGACACGGATGGCGCCGATCCTGACCGGCACGCCCAGCGCCTGGCTGGCGCGGGTTTCCATAGAGCCGCGCCACTCATCGACGTGCGGCAGAATTCCCCAATACAGAGTCAGCCAAGCGATGAGCAATAAGCTCCAGCCCGCAACGACAACGGCGGCCAGCAGACGCAGCAGGTTTCTGGCCCAGCGCCAACGGCGCGGTACCAGCACGGTATCGGCATCGGCAGGGGCCACAAGGGACGGAGGCATCGAATGAATTCACGCCAGGCAACGGTCGACGATCACGGCCGCATCGAACATCGCCGGACAACGGCGGGCTGGCGCCTCGGGACCTCGGCAATCTAGCACAGCCTTTTTCAGCTCCTTCCGCCCGCGCGGCGCCTGGCAGATGCCGGCGCCGGCGCTTTCCCAGGCCGTTTTCTCCACGCTCGCGGACCCCGTCTTGAACATGCCCCTGCCCACGGCCGACCACAGCCGCTACGTCCAGCGAATCCGCCGCCGCTACGCGCCCGAACTGGCCTTGCTGCCTGTTGGCATTCCGCGTGCCGACACCTTGAACGTGCTGATCGACCGCCTGCAGGCCGATGGCCGGCCGCTGGCATCGGCCCTGCGTGTGGCCCGGCAGGTGGTGATGGAACGGCTGGCCGTGCTGGACGTGGAGCAGCAGGCCACGCTGGACGACGTCACCCACACCATGACCACGCTGGCCGAGGTGACGCTGGAACGCGCCCTCGCCCAGGCCCGCGCCGACGAAGAACTGCGCCACGGCGCGCCGATGACGGCGGGCGGCGAGCCCATCGAGCTGTGGATCGTGGGCATGGGCAAGCTGGGCGCGCGCGAGTTGAACGTCTCGTCCGACATCGACCTGATCTACGTGTACGAAGAAGACGGCCAGACCACGGGCCCCGAGCCGATCAGCGCGCACGAGTTCTTTGCCAAGGTGGTGCGCCGCCTGTACACGCTGATCGGCGAGGCCACCGACGACGGCTTCGTCTTCCGCGTCGACCTGATGCTGCGGCCCAACGGCAACTCGGGCCCGCCGGCGGTGAGCCTGGCGATGCTGGAAGAGTATTTCCAGGTGCAGGGCCGCGAGTGGGAACGCTTTGCCTGGCTCAAGAGCCGCGTGGTGGCGCCGCGCGCCGCGGTGGAAAGCGGCCGTGCGCTGCAGCTGCGCGACCTGGTCACGCCCTTCGTGTACCGCCGCTACCTCGATTACGGCGTGTTCGAGGGCCTGCGCCAGCTGCACCGCAAGATCCGCGAAGAAGCCCAGCGCCGTGCCGCCGGCCGGCCCGAGCGCGCCAACGACGTGAAGCTGTCGCGGGGCGGCATCCGCGAGATCGAGTTCATCGTGCAGCTGCTGCTGGTGGTGCGCGGCGGGCAGTTTCCCGAGATCCGCACCCGCAGCACGCTGCGCGGCCTGCAGCGCCTGGTGGCCCGCGGCCTGATGAAGGCCGCCACCGCCGATCGACTGGCCGAGGCCTACACCTTCCTGCGCCGGGTGGAGCACCGCATCCAGTTCCTGGACGACCAGCAGACCCATCTGCTGCCCACGGCCGACCACGACCTGGGCTGGATCGCCGCCAGCCTGGGCCTGGGCACCGCCGACAACCCCTGCGAGCTGCTGCACCACCTGGGCGAAACCCGCGAGTTCGTGGCCACCGAGTTCGATGCGTTGCTGCACGACGGCCAGGCGCCCACGCCGAGCGCGCCGGGCCGCAACGGCTGCCGCAACTGCAGCATCACGCTGCCGATCGACAGCGAATCGCTGCACGAGATGCTGGCGCCCGCCTTGCGCGAACGGGTGCAGGCCTGGTCGCAGAGCGCGCGGGTGCAGAACCTGCGCGACGAAAGCAAGCTGCGCCTGGGCCGGCTGGTGCAGCGCGCGGCCAAGCGGGTGACGCAAGGCGACTGCACCGAAGACGCGGTGCTGCGCTTCGTCGATTGGGTGGAGCCGCTGCTGCGCCGCGAAAGCTACCTGGCGCTGCTGGTGGAGCGGCCCGAGGTGCAAAGCCGCCTGCTGCACCTGCTGGGCCTGGCCCGCTGGCCGATGCGCTACCTGATGCGCCACCCCGGCGTGATCGACGAGCTGGCCGACGACCGGCTGCTGCACGGCCGCTTCGACCGCGAGGCCTTTCTGCGTGAACTGGACGAGCGCCACCAGGCCTGGGAGCGCTCGGGTGAAGCGTCGGAAGAAGCCTTGCTGGACACGCTGCGCCGCGCCCACCATGCCGAAGTGTTCCGCATCCTGGTGCGCGACGTGGAAGGCCACATCACCGTCGAACAAGTGGCCGACGACCTGTCGGCGCTGGCCGATGCCACGCTGGACTGCGCGCAGCGCTGGGCCTGGCGCCACCTCAAGCAACGCCACCGCGAGGAGCCGCGCTTTGCCGTCATCGCCTACGGCAAGCTGGGCGGCAAGGAACTGGGCTACGGCAGCGACCTGGACGTGGTGTTCCTCTACGACGCCGAAGGCGACGAAGACCCCGACAGGTCGGCCGAGGTGTACGGCGCCTTCGTGCGCAAGCTGATCACCTGGCTGACGCTGCGCACCGCCGCCGGCGAGCTGTTCGAGATCGACACCGCGCTGCGGCCCAACGGCAACTCGGGCATGCTGGTCACGTCCATCGCCTCGTTCGAGAAGTACCAGGTGGGCCGCGGCAGCAACACCGCCTGGACCTGGGAACACCAGGCCATCACCCGCGCGCGCTGGTGCGCGGGCTCACCCGCGCTGCAGCAGCGCTTCGAGGACATCCGCTGCGCGGTGCTCACCGCTCCGCGCGAGCCGGCCGCGCTGCGCGAAGAGATCCATGCCATGCGCGAGAAGGTGCGGGCGGCCCACCCCATCAAGCCCGGCCGCTTCGACGTCAAGCACAGCCCCGGCGGCATGATGGACGCCGAATTCGTGGTGCAGAACCTGGTGCTGATGCACGCGGCCGAACACCCGGAGCTGCGCCCCAACCTGGGCAACATCGCGCTGCTGCAGCGGGCCGAAACGGCCGGCCTGCTGCCGCCGGGCACCGGCATGGCGGCAGCGGACGCCTACCGCGAGCTGCGCCGCGCGCAGCACCAGGCGCGGCTGGACGAGCAACCCACGCAGTTCGCGCCCGAAGCCCTGGCCCGCGAGCGGGACGCCGTGCTGGCCGTCTGGCACGCGGTCTTCGGCTGATGAGTGGTGCCCCCAAGCTCGCTGCGCTCGCGTCCCCCCGAGGGGGAGCTCAGTCCCTT
>NZ_CAXFDV010000149.1:0-4150 GCF_964001545.1 uncultured Aquincola sp. | reverse complement strand
GCTCATTGACCACGCCGCTGGCATACCAGGCGCCCGAGATCAGGTCGTTGAAGCCCCACTGCTGCTGCGGCGTGGTGGCTGGCAGGTCGGGCATCACCACCGGATGGGCCCAGATCGTCTTCCACAGCTGGCCATTGGCGTCCCAGCGGTCGCCCAGCACGGCCACCCAGGTGTCTTCGTCCAGGTAGTAGCGGCTCTTGGGCGCCTGGTGGCGCTGGCCGGGCTTGAGCGTGGCTTCCACCACCCACACCCGGTGCAGCTCCCAGCGCACATGGTCGGGGTTCAGGTGGTTGGCCAGCAGCACCTCGCTGTCCTTCGTGGGCGTGTGCAGGCGGTTGCTGTTGTAGGGAATCAGCATCTCCTGCTTGCCGACGATCTTCCAGTTGAAGCGGTCGTTGCGGCCGCCGAAGACGTCGATCTCGTCGAAGCTGGCCACGCCCGCGCTGGCCGGCGTGGGCGTGTCGCAGCAGGCATTGGGCAGCTTGCGCACACGGCGCTGGCCGGTCAGGTACACCCAGGTGTTGCTCTTGTCCGGGTCCAGGTTCAGGCGGCCGGTGATGGCCTCGCCCGCGCGCACCGGCGGGCCGCTGTTGACCAGCCGGATCAGCCAGTAGTCGCCGCTGAACCTTGCTTCCTGGCCTTGCGCGTAATACGGCATCTGCCACTCGCCATTGCCTTCTACCGACAGCACGCGCTGGCCGGTGGCGGTGACCAGGTAGCCGCGGAAGTCGTTCTGCCAGGCTTCGCCGCGCCAGTGCAGCTCATGGTTGGCCATGACCTCTTCGCCCGACTTGGGAATGGGGAAGGGAATACCGCCATAGGCACCCTTGACAATGGCGCCTTCCAGCTTGGCGTTGGTGGCGTTCTTGAAGGTGTTGTCGTACACCCATTGCGGCGCCGCCGCGGTGCGGTGCGTCTTGTAGACGTCGACCCGGTAGGTCTGCGGGTACTTCTTGAGCAGGGCTTGCGTGCCTTCGCTCAGCAGCGCCGCGTACTTGCCCATGTTGTCGGCGGTGATGCTGTAAAGCGGCTTCTCGTTGGCAAAGGGGTCGCCGCGGCGGCCCCCGTTCTTGAAGCCCGCGATCGGCGTGGTGTAGCCGCCGCTCCAGGTCGGGATGCTGCCGTCGGCATTGCCGGCCTTCTCGGCGCCCAGCGGCGTGAGCGTGGTCTTGAGCCTGGCGGCTTCGTCGGTACCGACGCCGGCCAGCGCTGGCGGCAAGGTGGCGATCAGGGCGGCGGCGGCGATCAGGCCGCGTGAAATGCCGCGTGTAATGCCGCGTGTGAGGGCGCGGGTGGGCACAGCGGGCCGTTGGGCGTATGGCATGGGGCTTGTCTCCGGGGGTCTGTTCAGAAGGTGGTGCGCAGCGACAGGGTCACGAAGTTGCGGTCCTTCAGGGCCTGCTTGAACTGGGCGTTGTTGGCGTTGTCCAGCGTCGGGCCTTCTGGGCCGAGGAATCGCACGTAGTTCAGGTTCGCGTTCCAGTTGCCCAGGTACACGGCGCCCAGGCCCAGGCTCAGGTCGCCGCCCTTGTTGATGCCGAAGGCCGGGCCCACCGCCGACGAATTGCCCCAGGCGTAGCCCAGGCCCACGCTGGGCGTCAGGTCCAGGCCGGGCACCACCTGGCGGTAGCTGGGCGAGAAGGTGAAGCGCAGCGCCGTCGCCGTGCGGTCGGCATTGGGGTTGAGCATCTCGGGGTTGCGCGTGACCTTCACCCGGCGGTTCCAGGCCACCTCCCCGACGAAGCTGGACTCCTGCGCCAGGAAGTTGGGCCCCAGGCTGGCGATCCACGAGAACTGCAGGTGCGCCGTCTCGCCCACCGCATAACCGGGGTTGTCGTTGTTGTCGTAGCCGGTGCCCACGCCGATGGCGGGGATCACCGACTGGCCCGAGCTGGCCAGCGGCGTGTTCTGCCGGTACGAGGCTTCGCCGGCCAGGCCCCATTCGCCCACCGTCTTGGAAAAGCTCATGCCGAAGGCGCGGATGCCCTCGTGGTACACCCAGCGGTAGCTGCTGGCGCTGAGCGCGGGCGGCAGGCCCGACAGCGTGTTCCAGATGTTGCTGGGCCCGGTGGCGTGGTAGCGGATGGCGTAAAAGCCCAGGTCGGTGTCGATCGCATCGACCCGCCACCGCAGCTGCAGGCCGCCCTGGCCGCCGTTGCGCGCGCCCAGGTCGGACTGGCGCACGAACACGCCGGTGGGCCCGGCGTTGATGCGCTCGGCACCCGGGCCCAGCGTGTCGCTGGTTGACAGGTAGGCGCCCGCCGGCATCAGCCGGGTCTTCTCCCATTCGTAGGCCACATAGGCGCCCACCGACACCTCGGGGCTCAGCTGCACTTGTCCAGACAACTTGCCGGTGGGCCGCGCCACTTCCTTGAAGGTGGCGCTGGGCACCGACTGCAGCTTGATCAGGTCCAGCGGCGCCATGCCGCCGGCAATGCCGTTGGCGCCGAAGAACAGGCTCTCGCCCCACAGCAGCGAGTGCTTGCCCAGCCGCAGCGTCACCGGCTTGTCGGCCACGTCGAAGCGGCCGAACACGAAGGCGTCCAGGATCTCGGCCTTGCGGCCCATCAGGTCGCGCGTTTCGGCCGGAAACTCGTTGCGCGGGCTGTGGTTGGCGCTGCTGCTCTGGTTCTGGTTGTCGCGGTTGTAGACGCCGTCGTACCAGGCGGCGGCGCTCAGCCGTCCGCCGAAGTTGCGCCAGTTGGCGTCCAGCTCGCTCAGCAGGTCGAGCCGGTTGCTGACGATGCCGCGGCTGAAGTTGTTGTCGCCGTCGTCCTGGTTGAGGTTGTTGGGCCCCACCACGCCGGTAGGCCCGAAGGCCGTGCGCGACAAGCCGGCCGAGGGCTTCTGCAGCCGCGCCATGGCGCTGTACTTCACGGTGTTGTCCCAGCGCAGCTTGAGTTCGCTGTCGCCGGTGTTGAACTCGAAGGCCTGGGCCTGGCACGCCGCCATGGCCGCCAGCGCCACCACATGTCGCCGGCGCAGCACCCTGCTTGTTTCCCTGGCCGGCGCGGCCTGCCAGGTGGCAGGCACGAGTTCATCCGCGGCTTGGCTTGAGGCCATTCCTTGTCTCCGTTGTGTTGATGGGTATCGGGTAAGCCAGAGACTAAGGATTGCGAAGCCTCATGAAAAATGGCTTCTTTCCAATCGACGATTCGATGCCGTGAATGGTTTTGGGGTTAACCCCCGAAGCCGCGGACCTGCCCGATGCGCTTCAACCGACTCGACCTCAACCTGCTGGTGGCGCTGGACGCGCTGCTGACCGACTGCAGCATCACCAAGGCGGCCGACCGCCTGAATCTCAGCCCCTCGGCCACCAGCAATGCGCTGGCGCGGCTGCGCGAGTACTTCGACGACGACCTGCTGGTGCAGGTGGGCCGCCGCATGGAGCCCACGCCGCGGGCGCTGGGCCTGCACGAGGCGGTGCGCGACGTGCTGGTGCGGGTGGACAGTGCGATTGCCATACCGCCCGCGTTCGAGCCGGCCAAGTCCGACCGGGTGTTCCGCATCTTCGTGTCCGACTACACCCAGATGGTGTTCGTGCCGCACCTGATGGCGCTGGCCCATGCCGAACGCTGCAGCGCCCGCTTCGAGTTCCTGCCGCAGGTGAGCCATCCGCAGCGCAGCCTGGAGCGGGGCGAGGCCGACCTGCTCATCATCCCGCGGGGTTTCGTCTCGCCCGACCACCCCGAGGAAAAGCTCTACCTCGACGACTTCACCTGCGTGGTGTGGCGCCACGGCGCGCTGGCGCGCGGCGAGTTCAACCTGGAGCGCTACGTCGCCGCCCGCCATGTGGTGATGCGGCCGCCCGGCTCATTCGGCGATTCGTTCGAGGCCTCGTTCGTCAAGCGCCACGGCATCGAGCGGCAGGTGGCCGTGACCAGCTACGGCTTTGCGTCGCTGGCGCCGCTGGTGGTGGGCACCGATTTCGTGGCCACGGTGCACAAGCGGCTGGCGCTGAAGCTGCTGCCTTCGCTGCCCATCGCGCTGCGGGCGCCGCCGCTGCCGCTGCCGGCGATGGAGCAGGGCCTGCAATGGCACAAGTACCGCACCCAGGACCCGGGCCTGGCCTGGCTGCGCCAGCTGCTGCACCGGGCCGCGGCCGCGATGGACGCGGCGATGGACACGGTGCCGCACTGAAGGACGCCAG
>NZ_CAXFDV010000148.1:0-1740 GCF_964001545.1 uncultured Aquincola sp. | reverse complement strand
TTGGTGGCGCCCAGGTCGTCGATGGCCTGGCGGGTGACCACGCGCACCGACTGCGGCAGCTCGCGCAGCGGCAGCTCGGTCTTGGCGCCGGCGGCTTCGGCCGCGTGGTAGGCGCCGGATTGGGTGCGGCCCACCACTTCCACCGCCTGGGCGGGTTCGGTGGGGGTCTGGGCGTGGCCGGCAACGGCCGGCAGCGTGCAGGCCAGCGCGGCTTGCAGACGAAAAAGACGGAGCGGTTGTTTCATGCAGAGGCCCGTCGAGGTTGGTAGCCGCGTGAAGCCAGGTGCCAGGGCGCCAGGCTGGCGGCGCTGACGCGTTGCCCGCCTGCCAGCTGGCCCGACAGGCGGGCCACCCGCGCCCAGGACAGCTCGTCGAGCGACTCGCGCCATTGCTGCAGCGCGGCCATCACCTGCGGCTGCAGCCACACGTCCCAGCAGTGGTCGCCCGGGTGCTGCGCGCGCAAGGCTTCATGGATCACATCGCCGAAGCGGCGCAGCCGCATCTGTGCACGTTCGGCCGGCGCGGCCTGCGCGAACACGCGCACCAGCAGGTTGCGGCCCGACGGCCGGCGCGCCTCCAGCGTGAAGAGGCGCTGGATCTGCTGCATGGCCAGCCGCACCGAGCGGCAAGGCAACGGCGCCACCAGCGGCAGCAGCGGCGCCAGGTGCTGGCGGGTGGCAAAGGCAGGCCCCTGCATCAACACCGCCAGGCGCAGCCATTCCTGGGGCGTCAGCTCGCCCGCCGGGGCCTGCCCGCGGGCAGCGGCCCACACGGCCTCAAAGCTCAGGCAGCCCTTGGCCCGGTTGGCGCGCACGCTCATCACGGCCAGGTTGCTGGCGGCATAGGCGGCGTCGTTGTTCAGGCGGTCGACCGACGCATCGGTGTCGGCCCGCAGGCCATGGGTCAGCGGCTGGCGCGTGACGGGGCAATGGTCGAGGTCGAGCTCGCGCAGCAGGTCGGGCGTGACATCGGGCGCCACCACGCGCTGGCGGTTGAATGCGCTCAGCCGCAGCTGCAGCCATTTGCGCTGGAAGCGGTCGCCGGCCTGGCGGGGCGAGCGGCCGGCCGCCGCCGCCAGGAAGCCCTCGCGCACAGGCGCGGGCCAGTCGGGCTGCAGCGGCAGGCGGCTGCAGCGATGCAAGTCGTGGCCGAGCTGGCGCCCGACCTCGACGCTGTCGAAAGCGTCGGTGTCCATGAAAACTCCTCGTCGACGGCCGTGCGCCGGCGGCGCTTGCCGCGGCAACGGCCCGGTCCAGACGCCGGTGCGGGTCACGATGGACCGGCACCGGCCAGGCGGTGGACAGGGGCAGCAAGGGCTGCCGGTCAGGCGCGAGGAGGTTGTTCGAGCGGGAGGACGGCCGCGTCGGTCCAGCGGTCAGAGGCAGGCCGCTGCCAGCGGGCCGGCCGTGCCGTGGCCGCCGGCAAGGCCCATGGCGCGGCCAGGCCCAGGGGCAGCGTGGCGCTGCCCGCAGCTGCGGAAGAAACGCCGTCGGCACCGACGCCGGCGTCGGTGCCATCGAGGGCGATCACGGTGGCATCGTGCGGGTCGTGGTGATGGCGCTGGAAGGTGGCATGCGCATGGGCATGGGCCAGCGAAGCCTCGTCGGCCGACGCGAAGGCGGCATCGCCCGCCACCGACGGGTGCGGATGCGGGTGCGGATGGGCATGCGGGTGCGTAGTGCCGTGCAGGCCGTCATGTCCGGGCGGCAGCCAGCGCGCATGCAGTTCGGCCCGCCAGGC
>NZ_CAXFDV010000147.1:0-3881 GCF_964001545.1 uncultured Aquincola sp. | reverse complement strand
GAGATCATCGAACTGATGGTCCAGCCCGGTGACACCATCAAGGCGGAACAGAGCCTGATCACCGTCGAGAGCGACAAGGCCTCGATGGAGATCCCGTCGTCGCATGCCGGCGTGGTCAAGGAACTGAAGGTGAAGGTGGGCGACAAGGTCAGCGAAGGCACGCTGGTGCTGATGCTGGAAACCGCCGATGCGGGGGCTGCGGCGCCGGCGCCCGCACCGGCTGCTGCGCCCGCCGCCGCGCCTGCCCCGGCACCGGCTGCCGCTGCCCCTGCGCCCGCCCCGGCCGCCGCCAGCGGCCCGGTGGAAGTGACCGTGCCCGACATCGGCGACTTCGACGAAGTGGCCGTCATCGAGGTGATGGTCAAGGCCGGCGACACCGTGAAGGTGGAGCAGAGCCTGATCACCGTCGAGAGCGACAAGGCCTCGATGGAGATCCCCTCGTCGCATGCCGGCGTGGTGCAGGAGCTCAAGGTCAAGGTCGGCGACAAGGTGTCCAAGGGCACGCTGATCGCGGTGCTGCAAGGCGCTGCGGGCGCGGCGGCCCCCGCGGCCGCACCGGCCGTCGCACCCGCGCCGGCCCCGGCCCCCGCGGCTGCCGCTGCCCCGGCTCCGGCTGCTGCTGCGGCGTCTGCGCCCGCTGCCGCGCCGGCCGCGATGCCCGCGCACGACCCGACGGCGGCCAAGGGCAAGCTGCCCCATGCCTCGCCCTCCATCCGCCGCTTCGCCCGTGAACTGGGCGTGCCGCTGCAAGAGGTCAAGGGCACCGGCCCCAAGGGCCGCATCACCCAGCAGGACGTGCAGTCCTTCGTCAAGGGCGTGATGAGCGGCAGCGTGCAGACCCAGGCGTCGGCCGCCGCGACCAAGCCGGCGGCTGCCGCTGCCGGTGGCGCCTTCCCGGGCCTGCTGCCCTGGCCGCAGGTCGACTTCACCAAGTTCGGCCCGGTCGAGCGCAAGGACCTGTCGCGCATCAAGAAGATCAGCGGCGCCAACCTGCACCGCAACTGGGTGGTGATCCCGCACGTCACCAACCACGACGAAGCCGACATCACCGAGCTGGAAGCCTTCCGCGTTCAACTGAACAAGGAAAACGAGAAGGCGGGCATCAAGGTCACGATGCTGGCCTTCATGATCAAGGCGGCCGTGGCGGCGCTCAAGAAGTTCCCCGAGTTCAACAGCTCGCTGGACGGTGAGCAGCTGGTGCTGAAGAACTACTTCCACATCGGCTTTGCGGCGGACACGCCCAATGGCCTGGTGGTGCCGGTGATCAAGGACGCCGACAAGAAGGGCATCTTCCAGATCAGCCAGGAGATGGGCGAGCTGGCCAAGAAGGCGCGCGACGGCAAGCTGGGGCCGGCCGACATGAGCGGCGGCTGCTTCAGCATCAGCTCGCTGGGCGGCATCGGCGGCAAGTACTTCACGCCGATCATCAACGCGCCCGAGGTGGCCATCATGGGCGTGTGCAAGAGCACCATCGAGCCCAAGTGGGACGGCAAGGCCTTCCAGCCGCGCCTGATCCTGCCGCTGAGCCTGAGCTGGGACCACCGCGTGATCGACGGCGCGGCTGCCGCTCGCTTCAACGTCTACTTCGCATCGCTGCTGGCGGACTTCCGCCGCATCGTGCTCTGAACGGAAGGAGCACGACATGGCATTGATCGACGTGAAGGTGCCGGATATCGGCGACTTCAAGGACGTGGCCGTCATCGAGGTGCTGGTCAAGCCGGGTGACACCGTCAAGGCCGAGCAGAGCCTGATCACCGTCGAGAGCGACAAGGCCTCGATGGAGATCCCCTCGTCGCACGGCGGCGTGGTCAAGGAGCTCAAGGTCAACATCGGCGACAAGGTGAACGAAGGCTCGGTGCTGCTGGTGCTGGAAGCCGAGGGCGCTGCCGCCCCGGCACCCGCGCCGGCAGCACCTGCTGCGGCCCCCGCGGCTGCGGCCGCACCGGCGCCCGCGCCGGCTGCAGCTCCTGCCCCCGCGCCGCAAGCCGCCAGCTATGCCGGCGGTGCCGACCTCGAGTGCGACATGCTGGTGCTGGGCGCGGGCCCCGGCGGCTACTCGGCCGCCTTCCGCGCCGCCGACCTGGGCATGAAGACCGTGCTGGTGGAACGCTTCCCGACCCTGGGCGGCGTGTGCCTGAACGTGGGCTGCATCCCCAGCAAGGCGCTGCTGCACGTGGCCGCGGTGATGGACGAGGTCAAGCACTTCGCCGACCTGGGCGTGAGCTTCGCCGAGCCGCAGGTGGACCTGGGCAAGCTGCTGGCGCACAAGAACAAGGTGGTGGGCAAGCTCACCGGCGGCCTGGCCGCGATGGCCAAGATGCGCAAGGTCACCGTGGTCAACGGCGTGGGCGAGTTCGCCGACCCCTTCCACCTGAAGGTGACGGGCGCTGACGGCAAGGCCCAGACCATCAAGTTCAAGTCGGCCATCATCGCCGCCGGCTCCGAGGCGGTGAAGCTGCCGTTCCTGCCGAAGGACGATCCGCGCGTGGTCACCAGCACCGGCGCGCTGGAGCTGCGCCAGCGGCCCGAGCGCATGCTGGTCATCGGCGGCGGCATCATCGGCCTGGAAATGGGCACGGTGTACTCCACGCTGGGCGCCAAGCTCGACGTGGTGGAGATGCTGGACGGCCTGATGCAGGGCGCCGACCGCGACCTGGTCAAGGTGTGGCAGAAGATGAACGCCCATCGCTTCGACAAGCTGATGCTCAAGACCAAGACCGTGGGCGCCGAAGCCACGGCCGACGGCATCAAGGTCAGCTTCGAGGGCCTGGACGGCAGCAAGAGCGAAGGCGTTTACAACCTGGTGCTGCAGGCGGTGGGCCGCACGCCCAACGGCAAGAAGATCGGCGCCGACAAGGCCGGTGTGATCGTGGGCGACCGCGGCTTCATTCCGGTGGACGTGCAGATGCGCACCAACGTGCCGCACATCTTCGCCATCGGCGACATCGTCGGCCAGCCGATGCTGGCGCACAAGGCGGTGCACGAGGCCCATGTGGCGGCGGAAGCGGCCTCGGGTGACACCAAGGCGCAGTTCGACGCCCGCGTGATCCCGAGCGTGGCCTACACCGACCCCGAGGTGGCCTGGGTGGGCCTGACCGAGGACGAGGCCAAGGCCAAGGGCATCAAGGTCAAGAAGGGCCTGTTCCCGTGGACGGCTTCCGGCCGCGCCATCGCCAACGGCCGCGACGAGGGCTTCACCAAGCTGCTGTTCGACGCCGAATCGCACCAGATCCTGGGCGGCGGCATCGTCGGCACGCATGCCGGCGACATGATCGGCGAGGTGGCCCTGGCCATCGAGATGGGCGCCGACGAGGTGGACATCGGCAAGACCATCCACCCGCACCCGACGCTGGGCGAAAGCATCGGCATGGCCGCCGAAGTGGCCCACGGCAGCTGCACCGACCTGCCGCCGCAGCGCAAGTAAGGCGCGCGCCGGGCGCAGCCCGGCCGCCCACGCTGCCAGAGCCGCCTTCGGGCGGCTTTTTCACGGCCGTGGCCCGCGCGCCTGCCCTCTCAAGTCCGCCCCGGGGATGACGAAACCATGGCGTGTCCCCCCCACCTCACCTTCGCGCGCCCGCGGGCGATGCTGCGCCGCCGCTTGGCCCGCGGCGGCGCGGGGGCGGGTGGGCCAAGCGACTTGCGTCGGCCGGCCTGGTTGCGCTGCTGGCGCTGGGCGTGTTGCCATCGGCCGCGTGGGACGACGACCGCATGGTGGTGGCGGCGCAGCGGCTGGGTCCGCTGGCGGTCAGCGGGGTCGAATCCCTGCAGCCGGCGCTGATCCAGGCCGCCGAGATGGCCGAGGAAGACCGGCTTCGTTTCATCAACGACTTCTTCAATCGGCGGATACGCTTCAGGGATGATCTGGCCGTCTGGGGCCAGGT
>NZ_CAXFDV010000146.1:0-7150 GCF_964001545.1 uncultured Aquincola sp. | reverse complement strand
CCAGGCTGCCGTTGCCGGTGCACAGGTCCAGCACCTGGCGGGTGTTTTCGCCCAGCCAGGCGTCCAGCGTGCCGTCGGCCAGCGGCTCGGCGATCAAGGAGCGCGGCACGATCACGCGTTCGTCGACATGGAAGCTCACGCCCTGCAGCCAGGCTTCCTGCGTCAGGTAGGCGGCGGGGCTGCGGGTGCTGATGCGCTGCTCGATCAAGGCGTCGATGGCGGTCTGCTCGTCGGCGCTCAGCGGTCGCTCGGCCACCTCGTCCAGCGCATCCAGCGGCTGGCCCAGGCGCCACAGCACCAGCCAGGCGGCTTCGTCGAAGGCGTTGGTGGTGCCGTGGCCGTAGCTCACGCCGGCCGCGTCCAGCCGCGCCGCCGCGGCTTCGATGGCGGCGACGACCGTCAAGATGTCGTCACTCATGCCAGCACCTTTTCCAGCAGCCGGCGGTAGATGTTCTTCAGCCGTTCCACGTCGGCGGCGATCACGTGCTCGTCGATCTTGTGGATGCTGGCGTTGATGGGGCCGAACTCCATCACCTGCGGGCAGTGCTTGGCGATGAAGCGGCCGTCGGACGTGCCGCCGGTGGTGGACAGCTCGGTGGTGAGGCCGGTTTCGTCGTGGATGGCCGCGCCCAGCGCTTCGGTGAGCGTGCCCACCGGCGTGAGGAAAGGCTCGCCGCCCAGCGTCCAGTCGATGCTGTATTCCAGCCCGTGCCTGTCCAGCACCGCCGCCACGCGGGCCTTGAGCGCCTCGGGCGTCGATTCGGTGCTGAAGCGGAAGTTGAAGTCGATCACCACCTCGCCCGGGATCACGTTGCTGGCCCCGGTGCCGCCGTGGATGTTGGACACCTGCCAGCTGGTGGGCGGGAAGTAGGCATTGCCGCTGTCCCACACCATCGCGGCCAGTTCGGCCAGCGCCGGCGCGGCCTGGTGGATGGGGTTGCGCGCCAGCTGCGGGTAGGCGATGTGGCCTTGCACGCCGATCACGCGCAGCTTGCCCGACAGCGAACCGCGGCGGCCGTTCTTGACCATGTCGCCCAGCGCGCTGACGCTGGTGGGCTCACCCACCACGCACATGTCCAGCTTGTCGCCGCGCTGGGCCAGCAGGTCGACCACCTTCACCGTGCCGTCGAGTGCCGGGCCTTCTTCGTCGCTGGTCAGCAGGAAGGCGATGGCGCCGGCATGCGCGGGCTGCGCGGCCACGAATTCTTCGGCCGCCACCACCATCGCGGCGATGCTGCTTTTCATGTCGGCCGCGCCGCGGCCATAGAGCTTGCCGTCACGGTGGGTGGGCGTGAAGGGGTCGCTGTGCCACTGGTCCAGCGGGCCGGTGGGCACCACGTCGGTGTGGCCGGCCAGCACCAGCGTGGGCCCGGGGCGGGCGCCGCTGCGCTTGGCCCACAGGTTGGTGACGCGGAAGTTCGCCGGCCCGCTGTCGATGGTTTCGCAGGCAAAGCCGATGGCCTGCAGCCGGCTGGCGATCAGCGCCTGGCAGCCCGCGTCTTCGGGCGTGGTGGAGTTGCGGGCGATCAGCGCTTCGGCCAGGTGCAGGGCGGCAGTCATCAGGAACGGGGCAGGGTGGGAAAGGTGGAGGGCGGCGGGGCGGTGCCGCCGAAGGGCGCGGCAGGCGCAGGCGCCAGCAAGGTGGCGCTGCCGGGCGCGGGCACGTCGATGGTGACTTCGGTGTACACGGCCACGTCGGACTCTTCGGCGCGCGCCACCGGCCGGGCGGCCTGCGCCGCCGCGTTCTGCAGCCGCCACAGCAGGTTGGTCGGCGAATCGGCGTTGGCCAGGGCTTCGTCGCGGGTGATGCTGCCCTGGCCCACCAGGCGCGCCAGGTCCTGCTCGAAGGTTTGTGAGCCTTCGGCCAGCGACTTTTCCATCGCCTCCTTCACGCCGTGCATGTCGCCTTTTTCGATCAGCTCGCTCACCAGCTGGGTGTTGAGCATCACCTCGACCGCCGGCACGCGGCCGCCGGAGGTGGCGCGCAGCAGCCGCTGCGACACCACCGCCCGCAGGCCGGCGGCCAGGTCGGCCAGCAGCGGGCCGCGCGACTCGGGCGTGTACATCGACAGGATGCGGCCCAGCGCGTGGTAGCTGTTGTTGGCGTGCAGCGTGGCCAGCACCAGGTGACCCGACAGCGAATACGACAGTGCCAGCGACATCGTCTCGCGGTCGCGGATCTCGCCGATCAGGATGCAGTCGGGCGCCTGCCGCAGCGCATTGCGCAGGGCCACATGCAGGCTTTGGGTGTCGCGGCCGATCTCGCGCTGGTTGATGATCGATTTCTTGTTGTTGAACAGAAACTCGATCGGGTCTTCGATGGTGAGGATGTGGCCGCTGAGCTGCTGGTTGCGCAGCTCCAGCATCGAGGCCAGTGTGGTGCTCTTGCCGCTGCCGGTGGCGCCCACCATCAGGATCAGGCCGCGCTTTTCCAGCACGATCTGCGACAGCGCATCGGGCACGCCCAGCGTGTCCAGCGGTGGAATGTGAAAAGGGATGCAGCGGAACACCGCCGCGACGGAGCCGCGCTGCTTGAAGGCCGACAGCCGGAAGCTGCCGACGCCCGGCACGCCCACCGCCACGTTGAGTTCGCTGGTGCTGTCCAGCTCGGCCAGCTGCTCTTCGTTCAGCATCTCGGCCAGCAGCTGGCGCGGCTGGGCCGGCGTCAGCGGCTGGTCGGACAGCTGCATCATCTGCCCGTTGACCTTGATGAGGATCGGCGTCTTGGCCGAGATGTAGGCGTCGGAGGCCGATCGCTCGGCCATCAGACGCAGCACGCGCTCGAGGTTGCCGCCGCTCATCGGGGATGGGCGCTGGCGATCAGGCGCGCAGCAGGTCGTTCAAGCTGGTCTTGGCGCGGGTCTGCGCGTCCACCTTCTTGACGATCACTGCGCAATACAGGCTGTACTTGCCATCGGCGCTGGGCAGGTTGCCGCTCACCACCACCGAGCCGGCCGGCACGCGGCCGTAGTGCACCTCGCCGGTGTCGCGGTCGTAGATCTTGGTGCTCTGGCCGATGTACACGCCCATCGAGATCACCGAGTTCTCTTCCACCACCACGCCCTCGACGATCTCGGAGCGGGCGCCGATGAAGCAGTTGTCCTCGATGATGGTGGGGTTGGCCTGCAGCGGCTCCAGCACGCCGCCGATGCCCACGCCGCCCGACAGGTGCACGTTCTTGCCGATCTGCGCGCAGCTGCCCACGGTGGCCCAGGTGTCCACCATCGTGCCTTCATCGACATAGGCGCCGATGTTCACGTAGCTGGGCATCAGGATCACGTTCTTGGCCAGGTAGCTGCCGCGGCGCGCCACGGCCGGCGGCACCACGCGCACGCCGGTGGCGCGCATCTCTTCTTCGCTCAGGTGCGCGAACTTGGTGGGCACCTTGTCGAAGAAGGCCAGCTCGCCGGCATGCATGGGCTTGTTGTCGTTCAGGCGGAAGCTCAGCAGCACGGCCTTCTTGACCCACTGGTTCACCGTCCATTGGCCCACCGATTGGCGCTCGGCCACGCGCAGGCGGCCGGTGTTCAGCTGGGCGATCACCTCCTCGACGGCCTCACGCACCTCGGGCGCGTTCAGCGCGGTGATGTCGGCGCGCGCTTCCCACGCGAGGTCGATGGTGGATTGCAGTTGTGCGGTCATGGGGGGTCTCACAAGGACTTGACGTAGGAGGCGATGCGTTGCGCCGCCTCGAGGCATTCGGCCACTTCGGCCACCAGGGCCAGGCGCACCCGCCCGGCACCGGGGTTGCTGCCATGCGCGCTGCGTGCGAGCAGGCTGCCCGGCAGCACCGCCACATTGTATTGAGCGAGCAGCCCGCGGGCGAAGGCCACGTCGTCGCCGTTGAAGGCGGCGGGCACGCCGGCCCACAGGTAGAAGCTGGCGTCGGGCAGGGCCACGTCCATCACCTGCTGCAGCACCGGCGTCACCTGGGCAAACTTGGTGCGGTACAGCTCGCGGTTGGCCACCACGTGGTCTTCGTCGTTCCAGGCGGCGATGCTGGCCGACTGCACCACCGGGCTCATCGCGCTGCCGTGGTAGGTGCGGTACAGCAGGAACTGCTTCATCACCTCGGCATCGCCGGCCACGAAGCCCGAGCGCATGCCCGGCACGTTGCTGCGCTTGCTCAGGCTGGTCAGCATCACCAGGCGGCGGAAGTCGTCGCGGCCCAGCGCCTTGGCGGCCTGCAGCCCGCCCAGCGGCGGCTCGTCGCGGAAGTAGATCTCGGAGTAACACTCGTCGCTGGCGATGACGAAGCCGTGCCGGTCCGACAGCTCGAACAGCGTGCGCCATTCGTCCAGCGGCATCACCGCGCCGGTGGGGTTGCCCGGCGAGCAGACGTACACCAGCTGCGTGCGGGCCCAGGTGGCCTCGTCGATCTGCGACCAGTCGGGCGCGAAGTTGCGCGCCGGGTCGCTGTTGGCAAAGGCCACCTCGGCGCCCGACAACAGCGCCGCGCCCTCGTAGATCTGATAGAACGGATTGGGGCACACCACCGTGGCGCCCGGCCGCGTGGGGTCGATCACCGATTGCGCCAGCGAGAACAGCGCCTCGCGCGAGCCATTGACCGGCAGCACCTGCGTGGCTGCATCCACGGTCACGCCATAACGGCGCTGCAGCCAGCCAGCTGCCGCCTCGCGCAGCAGGGGGTCGCCCGCGGTGGCCGGGTAGCTCGACAAGCCCTTGAGCGACGAGGTCAGCGCGTGCTCGATCAGCGCGGGCGTGGGGTGCCGCGGCTCGCCCAGGCCCAGGCTGATGGGGCGCAGCGCCGGGTTGGGCGTGATGTCGCGGGTGAGTTGCCGCAGCCGCTCGAACGGATACGGCTGCAGGCGGTGCAGCAGAGGATTCATCGGGCGATTATCGCGAAGGGCCCATCGCCCCATGGGTGCCGGTGGCGACGGAATGAAGTGCACCGGTGGAACGAATGAGGCGGCAGGCTGCGCCTACAGTCGCAGCTCCTTCGCAGCAGCAGGAAAGCCGCCATGAGCCTGTACCCCGGCTATACGTCGCACCTCTTGACCACCGCGCCCGGCGTGCAGATCGCCTGCCTCACCGGCGGTGACGGCCCGCCTTTGCTGTTGCTGCACGGCCATCCGCAAACCAAGGCCATCTGGCACAAGGTGGCGCCGGTGCTGGCGCGGCACTTCACGCTGGTGCTGCCCGACCTGCGCGGTTATGGCGACTCCTCCAAGCCCGCAGGCGATGCCGACCATGCGCTGTATGCCAAGCGCACCATGGCCGCCGACATGCTGTCGGTGATGCAGCAGCTGGGCCATGCACGCTTCCAGGTGCTGGCGCACGACCGCGGCGCCCGCGTGGCCCACCGGCTGGCTGCCGACCATGCGCAGGCGGTGCAGCGCCTGGTGGTGCTGGACATCGCGCCCACGCTGGCCATGTACGAACAGACCAACGAGGCCTTTGCCCGCGCCTACTGGCACTGGTTCTTCCTCATCCAGCCTTCGCC
Organism: uncultured Aquincola sp.; assembly: GCF_964001545.1. Classification (NCBI taxonomy): domain Bacteria; kingdom Pseudomonadati; phylum Pseudomonadota; class Betaproteobacteria; order Burkholderiales; family Sphaerotilaceae; genus Aquincola; species uncultured Aquincola sp. The sequence continues at coordinate 1,686 of NZ_CAXFDV010000146.1, read as the reverse complement.
GCTGCCCGAACGCCTGATCGAGGCCGACCCGAGCGCCTACCTGCACGACGTGATGGGCCGCCGCAGCGCCGGCCTGTCGCCGTTTGCACCCGAGGCCTGGGCCGACTACGAACGCTGTATCGCGCTGCCCGGCGCCGCCCACGCGATGTGCGAGGACTACCGCGCCGCCGCCGGCATCGACCTGCAGCACGACCGCGCCGACCGTGAGGCCGGCCGCCGCCTGCCCATGCCGGTGCTGGCGCTGTGGGGCACGCAGGGCGTGGTGCAACGCTGTTTCAACCCGCTGGCCGAGTGGCAGCGGGTGGCCGACGACGTGCAGGGCAGTGCGCTGCCCTGCGGCCACTACATCGCCGAAGAGGCGCCCGAGCAGCTGCTGGACCGCGTGCTGCCCTTCCTGCAAAGCCCCCATCAAGGAGAGTGAACCCATGAGCAACACCCATCGCATCGCCGTCATCGCCGGCGACGGCATCGGCCAGGAAGTGATGCCCGAAGGCCTGCGCGTGCTGGACGCCGTGGCCACCCGCTTCAACCTGAAGTGGCAGTGGGATAGCTTTGACTGGAGCTGCGAGCGCTACCTGAAGGAGGGCGCGATGATGCCCGCCGACTGGAAGGCGCAGATCGGCGGCCACGACGCCATCTTCTTCGGCGCGGTGGGCTGGCCGGCCACGGTGCCCGACCATGTGTCGTTGTGGGGCTCGCTGCTGCTGTTCCGCCGTGAGTTCGACCAGTACGTGAACCTGCGGCCCGCGCGGCTGATGCCGGGCGTCAAGAGCCCGCTGGCCGGCCGCCAGGTGGGCGACATCGATTTCTACATCGTGCGCGAGAACACCGAGGGCGAGTACTCCAGCGTCGGCGGCAAGATGTTCGAAGGCACCGAGCGCGAGATCGTGCTGCAGGAAAGCGTGTTCAGCCGCCACGGCACCGAGCGCATCATGAAGTTCGCCTTCGAGCTGGCGATGAAGCGGCCCAAGCGCCACCTCACCTCGGCCACCAAGAGCAACGGCATCTCCATCTCGATGCCCTACTGGGACGAGCGCTTCGCCGAGCTGGCCAAGGCCTACCCCGAGGTGCGCACCGACAAGTTCCACATCGACATCCTGACCGCGCACTTCGTGCAGCACCCCGACTGGTTCGACGTGGTGGTGGCCAGCAACCTGTTCGGCGACATCCTGTCCGACCTGGGCCCGGCCTGCACCGGCACCATCGGCATCGCGCCTTCGGCCAACCTCAACCCCGAGCGCAAGTTCCCGTCGCTGTTCGAGCCGGTGCACGGCTCTGCGCCCGACATCTATGGCAAGGGCATCGCCAACCCGATCGGCCAGATCTGGGCCGGCTCGATGATGCTGGAGCACCTGGGCCACGCGGAAGCCGGCGCCGCGGTGCTCAAGGCCATCGAAGACGTGCTGCAGGACGGCCCCCGCACGCCCGACCTGGGTGGCAAGGCCACCACGGCCGACGTGGGCAAGGCGATTGCGGAGGCGGTCGCCAAAGGCTGAGGTCGAGCGGGGCGGCTACAACCGCCCCACGCACCCCGGCGCACCGCAGCGGCATTCCAGCTTGCCTTCATGGTGCGTCTCGCCGTAGTTCACCGTCACCTCGTCGCCCACGGCGATGGGTTGGATGGCGTAGAACTCGATGCGGCCGTCGCGGATGACCAGCCGCGCGTTGGGCTGGCACGAGTGGTTG
>NZ_CAXFDV010000145.1:0-3571 GCF_964001545.1 uncultured Aquincola sp. | reverse complement strand
TGCCCATGTTGATGATGAAGGGCGACAGCTCGCGGTTGCGCAGCACCTCGCTCTGCGCCAGCGCCACCTTGCCGCGGCCGTCGGTGCGCAGCGTGGCGGTGCGGGCCAGCTCGCGGTGGTCCTGCGTGACCACGCCCAGTTGCACCACCCAGCAGTCCATCGCGTTCTTCAGCCAGTCGCCATAGGTGAGGATGGCGTAGCCGTGCGAGCCCCACTCCGGCCCCCAGGAGTTCTGGATCAGGAAGCCCTGCTCGTTGTAGCCGACGATGACGAAGGCATGGCCGGCATGGGCGGCAGAGCCCGGCTCGATCGGGATGGTCCACACCTCGTCGAAGCTGCTGGGCCGCTCGGCCATGGTGGGCAGCTGCATGCCCTGGTCCCAGCCGGCATGGCAGGCGCAGCTCACGTACAGGATACCGGCTTCGTTCAGCGCCGCATGCATGTCCGTGATCTGCGTGGGCGTGATGCGGTAGTACGCGCCCAGCGGCCGGCGCACCGCGTCGTACCACCAGTCCTGGTCGATGGTGGGTGCGGCCGGCGGCATCTCCAGCGCGGGAAACAGGTCGAGCATGCAGGCCCCATGCTTGAACCAGCCCTTGAGCGCGCCACGCAGGCTGGAGCCTTCGTCGGCCACCGAGCCCGGAAACTCGTCGTAGCGCCGGGCCATGGAATACAGCATGTAAGGCGAGATGGCCGGCTCCAGCTCGCGCTTGGAGGCCCGCAGCGCGTACTCGGCCACCACCGACAGCGCAAAGCCGGTGCAGGCGTTGGTCTGGCCCTGGTTCTTGATGGGCAGCGCGATCTTCGGGAACAGCGTGGGCGCCGGGCACATGGAGATGGCGGGCGCGAACATGCGATCGCGGAAGTCGATGGCATCGGGCCGGGCGGCGCGCTTCCAGGCGGGCGCCTTTGGCTTGGCGCGGGGTTTGGCGCGCGGCTTGGCCTTGGGCTCGGTTGTGGGGGCGGCTTCTTTCTTTGTGGCCATGGTCGCTCCAGTTGGGGCGGCATGGTCGGTTGGCGTGCACCTTGCGGTCAATCCCTACCGGTCACTTCACCCGCTGCTTCTCCAGCTTGCGGGCCAGCGTGCGGCGGTGCATGCCCAGGCGGCGGGCGGTTTCGCTGATGTTGAAGCCGGTGTCGGCCAGCGTCTCGTGGATGCGCTCCCACTCCAGCGTCTTGATCGAGGTGGCGCGGTTGGTCATGTCCACGTCGGTCTCGCCTTCGGTACGGGCGAAGGCGGCCTCGATGTCGTCGGTGTTGGCCGGCTTGGCCAGGTAGTGGCGCGCCCCCAGCTTGATGGCTTCCACCGCGGTGGCGATGCTGGCGTAGCCGGTGAGCACCACGATGGCCATCTCGTCGTCGTGCGCATGCAGGGCCTGCACACAGGCCAGGCCCGAGCTGCCGTTGGCCAGCTTCAGGTCCACCACCGCATGGCTGGGCGCCTGCTGCTCCAGCACCGCCTGCATGCTGTCGAAGTCGTGCGCGCGCAGCACGCTCCAGCCGCGGCGCTCGAAGCTGCGGCACAAGGTGGCGGCCAGCGCATCGTCGTCCTCGATGATGAGCAGCACGCGGTCGTCTTGGGTGTCGTCCAGGTTCAATCGGGGCTCCGGGGGTGCACGCCGGCATCGGCTGGCAGGGTGAGCGCGGCCAGCGGCAGGTCGATGGTGACTTCGGCGCCACCGGTCTTGCGGTTGCAGGCCATCACATTGCCGCCCAGCTTGCGGGCCACGTTCACGCTGAGGAACAGGCCCAGCCCGCCGCCGGGCCGGCCCTTGCTGGAGTGGTACGGCCGGCCGAAGTTCGACAGCATCTCTTCGCTGAAGCCGGGGCCGCGGTCGATCACCCGCAGCAGCAGCCGGTCGCCCTGCCATTCGGCCAGCAGCCGCGGCATGGCCGGCGGCGCGGTGCCGGCGGCCTGCATGGCCTCCAGCGCGTTGTCCAGCACGTTGGTCACCATCTGGCGCAGGCCGGTGTCCGCGATGATGGGCGTGGCCGGCAGCGGCCCCAGCTCGGGCACGAAGCCGGCCTGCTGCCGCCGCTCGCGCCAGTCCTGGGCCACCTCGTCGAGAAAGGACTTGAGCGTGGTGGCCGTCGGCCGGTCGCCGCGGCTGTCGCCGGCCGACAGCAGGATGCCGCTGATGATGCCCTTGCAGCGCTGCACCTGCGACTGCATCTGCTCGATGTCGTCGCGCAGCTCGGGCTCGGCCGCGAACGGCGCCATGTGGGCCCAGTCGCCCAGGATCACGCTCAGCGTGGCCAGCGGGGTGCCCAGTTCATGCGCGGCGCCGCTGGCCAAGAGGCCCATGCGCACGATGTGGTCCTCTTCGGCGGCGCGCTGGCGCAGCGCGGCCAGGCGCGCATCGCGCACCCGCAGGTTGCGCGCGAAACGGCCCACCGCCAGCACCAGCAAGGAGGCGCACAGCGCAAAGCACAGCAGCAGCCCGCCCAGGTACAGCAGCGACAGGCGTTGCGGCTGCGGCGCATCGGGCCAGGCCAGCGGCAGGTGCCACTGCGCCAGCAAGACGATGGCCACGCAGGCCAACAGCGTCAGCGTCCAGGCGTAGGCCGGCCGCAGCAGCAGCGCCCCCACTGCCAGCTGCGGCAGGTAGACGAAGAGGAATGGGTTGTTCACCCCGCCCGACAGCGCCAGCAGGCCGGTGAGCACCACCAGGTCCATGCCCAGGCACAGGAACAGCTCGGTCTGGCCAACGTGGCGCGCATTGCTGGCGCGCAGCCAGCTCACCACGTTGAACAGGGCCAGCGAGGCCAGCAGCCACAGCAGCGGCAGGATGGGCAGCTCCAGCCCCAGGCCGAAGTGCACCATCAGCACCGTGAGCAGCTGCCCGCCCACGGCCAGCCAGCGCAGCTGCACCAGCTGCATCAGGTTGCTGCGGCCGGCACGAGCGTCGGGCGTCAGCGCCGGGTCGTCGACCAGCGGCGAATCGCCACGCGCGGGGTCGGGCTGCGGGCCGCCGGGCCCGCCCTGGCTTTCGTCGGGCGCGCTGTTGCGCCAGGGCCACCACGGCGGCAGGGGGGCGAGTCGGAAACCGGGCATGGACAGGTTCAGGCGTGTGGGGCGGTCGGGCCGCAAGGCGCGGCAGCCAGGCCGCGCGGAGGGGGCAGCTTACGCGGCCGGCCGGCGCCTGGGGCAAGACCGTGCGCGCCGCAAGGCCGGCGCGCCCGGGTCACTCATGTGCCGCGGGCCGGCGCGTGGCGCCACAGCAGCACCGCCGCCACCACGCTGCCCAGGGCCAGCGCCAGCCAGGTGAGCGCATAACCGCGGTGGTTGTTGTTGAAGTACAGCACGGTGAGCCCGCCCTGCGGCACGTCCACCGCATTGCTGCGGGCCGCAGGCGCCGCCGCACCGGCAGCATGCTCGCCGTCACGCGCCACGTCGATGAAAAAAGGCGCTGCGGTGATGCCGGCCGCCTGCGACAAGGCGGGCACTTCACGCCCCACCCAGCGACCGGCCGCGGGATCGTTGCGCTGCCACAGCCACTGGCCGGCTTCGCTGAAGCGCAGCAGGCCGGTCACCGTCACCTGGGCTTGCGGCGCGCCGGCCGGCAAGGCG
>NZ_CAXFDV010000144.1:0-12216 GCF_964001545.1 uncultured Aquincola sp. | reverse complement strand
TGCCCCCAGCAAGTACGGCGCGCTGACGCTGTACCGCGACAGCTCGTCCACCGACGGGCTTGCGCTGCGCTTCGATGGCGGCATCACCAGCAGCATCTCGTTTTGGTACTCGACGGTCAACCGGCCGATGACCGTGACCGTGCTGGACGCCAACAACAACGTGCTGGCGGCGTCGGGTGCCAACGGCCCCGAGCTGGAGGCCCAAGGCACCAACGTAGGTCCTTTGACGGGTGGTCATTTCCGACCCATAGAAGAGGGCCGTTTCAACAGATGGAAACCGTACGCGCTTGACTTCAGCGGCACTGCCACGACCGTTGTCTTCAATGGCTTCGTTTCTGGCCCCGGCCCCACCGGCAAGGTGCTGGGCGACTTCTTCGTGGACAACCTGACGGTGGTCAGCGCCGTGCCTGAAACCTCGACGGTGGCGATGATGCTGGCAGGCATCGCCGGCCTGGGCGTCGTGGCGCGCCGTCGCCAGCGCTGAACCGTACGCCAGCGCGGCCGCTGGCATCCGCGTCATGATGGCCGGGTTGCCACGCACCGGCCTGCCCGATGTTCACCCGCTACGACATCCACCACACCACGCGGTACCTGTACAGCAAGCCCGTCACCTTCGGTGAGCACCGGGTGATGTTCAGGCCGCGCGACAGCCACGACCTGCGTGTGCTGGCCACCGACCTGGAAGTGAGCCCGAACGCGGCCATCCGGCTGATCCAGGACCCGCACTCCAACTCGGTGGCCCTGGTGCAGCCGCAGTCGCCGGCCACCGAGCTGCGCATCGTCTGCAAGTTCCGCATCGAGCATGCGCAGAGCCACAACCTGGAGCTGCCGCTGTCGCCCAGCGCCGAGCTCTACCCTTTTGCCTACGGGGTGGAAGAGCGCTTCGACCTCGAGCACTACCTGCGGCCGCATTACGACGATCCGCAGGGCGAACTGACGCGCTGGTCGCGCCAGTTCCTGCGCACCGACGGCCCCACCTACACGCGCGAGATGCTGGTGCAGATGAACCAGTTCATCCGCGACCACTTCGAGTACGGCCAGCGCAACGAAGAAGGCACGCAGACGCCGCTGCAGACGCTGGCGCTGGGCAGCGGCACCTGCCGCGACTTCGCGCTGCTGATGATGGAGGCGGCGCGCCGGCTGGGCATCGCCACGCGCTTCGTCTCGGGCTACCTCTACGACCCGGCGCTGGACGATGCGCTGACCAGCACCAGCACCGTCACGGCGCCTGAGCCCTCGACCGCGCGCACCGCACCGGACGAGGCCCGCAACGCGCCGGCGGGCGATACGCCGCCGGTGATGGCCGAGGTGCCCACGCCCGAACCCGTCATGCCCACCGTGGGCGCCGGCAGCACCCACGCCTGGCTGCAGGCCTACCTGCCCGGGGCCGGCTGGGTGCCGTTCGACCCCACCAACAACCTGCTGGGCGGCAACCAGCTGATCCGCGTGGGCGTGGCCCGCGACCCGGGCCAGGCCGCGCCGGTGACCGGCAGCTGGTACGGCGACCCGGAGGCCTACCTGGGCATGGAAGTGAAGGTCAACGTGCGGCGGCTCGCACCACCGCAGCGCTGACCGGCCGGCCGCTCACGCGGCCAGCGACCACAGCGCATCACGCTCGTGCGCCTGGGCGTCGTCGCGCAGCTTGAAGAGGTGGGCCTGCAGCGACCGCAGCGCCACCGGATGCAGCCGCGCCGGCACGTCGTCGTACACCGCGGGCAGCAGCGCATCCACCGTGGCCGGCCCCAGGCGTCGCAGCACCGCCACCACCTTGGCCTCGCGCTTGAGGCGGTGGGCGACGATCGCCTCCATCGCCTGCCGGGGCCGCGGCATCAAAAAGCCATGGCCCGGCGCCAGCCAGTCCAGCGCCAGCGTCGAGGCCAGCTCCCGCAGTGAGGCGATGTAGGCCCGCATGTCGCCGTCGGGCGGGTTGATCACCACCGTGCTCAGCTGCATCACGTGGTCGCCGGTGAACAGCGTTCTTTCTTCTTCCAGCAGGAAGCAAAGGTGGTTGGACGCATGCCCAGGGGTGTGGAACACCTGCAGCGTCACGCCGTCGTCCAGCATCAGCCGCTCGCCGCCGTGCAGCACACGGTCGGGCGCGAAGCTGCCGTCCTGCCACATCGGGTGCACGGCCACGCGGCCCAGCACCGACGCGCCGGTGGCCTGCTTCAGCGCCACGCAGGCGGGCGAATGGTCGGTGTGCGTGTGCGTCACCACGATCTGCGTGATCGGCCCCGGCGCGGCGGCCAGCACCGCCTGCACGTGGGCCGGCAGCGCCGGACCGGGGTCGATCACCGTCCACTCGTTCTTCGGGCCGCCGCCCACCAGGTAGGTGTTGGTGCCGGGGCCCGTCATCACGCTGCCATTGCCGGCGGTCACGCGGATGACGTGCGGCGACAGGCGCACCGGCACGTCGGTCTGGATGTCGTAGCAGGCATGGCCGCGGCCTTCGGGGTCCAGGCGGCCCAGTTCGGCCCAGGCGGGCTCGTCGGGCAGCACCGGGCGCTTGCCCTGGCTGCCGCTGCCCAGGCGCGGCTGCGTCAGCGGCACCTCGCGCGGCTGGCGCGCCCAGGCCAGGAACGCCGCCGCCGTGTCATGCGCGGCCACCAGCTTGAGCGTGCCGATGGTGGGCGTCAGCATCTTGTAGCGGGCCAGGTCGGCCAGCACGTCGGCCGGCCGCAGCCAGCGGTGCTCCACCGTCTCGCCCGCGTCGTGCAGGGCCTGTTGCCCGGCCGGCGCCAGCGCCGCAAAAAAGCGGGTGTCGAACCGCTTGGGAATGCCCACCGGCGTGCGCCAGTGGGCGTAGTAGGCCAGCTCGTCCAGTGCCAGCGACAGGCCATGCTCGGCGCACAGTGCGGGCAGCGTGGTCTCGCCCCGGTGCAGCGGGCCGCGTGCGGCGTCCAGCGTGGCCACCAGCGCAGCCGACACCGGCGTGCCGTCGGCGCCCCGAGCCAGCAGCACGCCGCATTCTTCGAAGCATTCGCGCACGGCGGCCACGTAGTAGGCCAGGCCGGCGCCTTCCACGCCCAGGCGGGCATCGGCCTCGGCGGCGCTCACGCCGGTGCAGCAGCCGGCGCTGGCGTGGTCGCCTTCGTCCACCAGGCCGCCCGGAAACACCCAGGCGCCGCTGTTGTGGTCGCCCCGCTCGGCCCGGCGCAGCAGCAGCACCTCGGGTCCGGCGGGCGACTCCCGCAGCAGCACCAGGGTGGCAGAGGACCGCGGCGCGCGCCCCGCGGGGTCGGCGGCCAGGTGATTCAGCGAGTCATACATCGTTCAGGTTCCCACAGGCAGGCACCCATAATGCCGCACGCCGGGAAAGGGGCGCCGCCGCCTCGAAGGAAGGGCATCGATGAGCCTGTTGCTGGTGCGCCATGGTGAGACGGCGCTGAACGTCGCGCGGACGCTGCAGCCCGCCGACACGCCGCTGAGCGACAACGGCCTGCGCCAGGCTGCGCTGCTGGCCGAGCGCATCGCCACCTGGCGGCCGGCCGCCATCGTCAGCAGCCCGCTGCCACGGGCCTGGCAGACGGCGCAGGCCATTGCGCAGGCCACCGGGCTGCGCGTTGACGCGCTTGACGTGCTGCAGGAACGCCACTTCGGCAGCCTGCGCGGCCAGCCCTACGACCACCTCGGGTTCGATCCCCTGCGCATGACCGAAGCACCGCCCGGCGGCGGCGAATCGCTGGCGGCTTTCCATGCCCGTGTGGACGCGGCCTGGGCCGAGCTGACCGCGCGCCAGTCCGGCCTGGCCGGCGCCCTGGTGGTGGTGACCCATGGCCTGGTGCTGCGCGCCTGGCTCGACCGCCGGCTGCACCTGCCGCCCGGCCTGGCGCTGGACGGCCCGCTGGGCAACACCGCGCTCACCGTGTGCGCCGCCGTGGCCCCGCACACCGCCGAACTGGTCAACTGCACCGCCCACCTGTCGGCCGGCAGCGCGCACGCGACGGGCAGCCTGGTGGGCGGCTGAGCGTCAGGCCCCCAAGCTCGCTGCGCTCGCGGCCCCCCAACGGGGGCGCGGTCAGCCTTGGGGCGGCCCGGCGGCTGACCTACCCTGCATTCAGGCGCTCCAGCAACGCCATCGCGGCGGCCGGCGCGCGCTCTTTCGCACCATTGATGAAGTAGATGAACACGTCCTGCGGCTGCCCGGTGGGCTGCAGGCTGGGCTGCACCCGGGGCAGGTCGGCGTCCACCGCGCCGGCGGCCCAGTGGCGGGCAGCCTCGGCCCAGCGGTCGAGCACCGGCGGCGCATAGCCGGTGGGCATGCTGCTGTCCGCACTCAACAGCCGGGCGTAGACGAAGCTGCCCGTCGGATCGGCGATCACCGGGAAGCGCTCCAGCGCATCGGTGAACACGGTGGTGACGTTGAAGCGCCGCGCCAGCGCCACGTACTCGGGCGACGCGAAGCTGGGGTGCCGCACCTCCAGCGCATGGCGCAGCTTCAGGCCGGCCACCGCATCGGGCAGCAGCGAGAAAAAGCGCTCCAGGTCTTGCGCATCGAACACCTTGGTGGGCGCCAGCTGCCAGACGATGGGGCCCAGCTTGTCGCCCAGCTCGGCGATGCCGCTGCCGATGAAGCGTTGCACCGACTCGCCCGCTTCGGCCAGCACCCGCTTTTGCGTGGCATAGCGCGAGGCCTTGAGCGAAAACACGAAGCCTTCGGGCGCGGTGTCGCGCCACTTGGCATAGGTGGCCGGCTTCTGCGCGCTGTAGTAGGTGCTGTTGACCTCGATGGCCGTGACATGTTGCGCAGCGTATTCAAGTTCACGCGCCTCGGGCCATCCGGCGGGGTAGAAGTTGTCACGCCAAGGTGCGAAGTTCCAACCTCCGATGCCGACACGTATCCGGGGGGTCCAGCTCATTCATCCCTCCATGTTGGGCTTGTAGGAAACCGACTACAGCAGTTCCCCCATTCGGCGGATGGCAACAACCACCATCCCCACGCACTATCACACCGTTGCAGGAGAAGGCCATGTCAAGCGAGCAAGTCTGGATGGAAACGAGCGCACAACGCTGGGATTTTTCGCCCGCCGTCGTGGCTGAAGAATCGTCGACGCACGACGTCGACCTTGGCTATGAAGCCGCCCTGCCCGGCCTGCAGGCGCTGTACGCCGATGCTGCCGAAGCCCGCCCGCGCATCGCGGAACCCGGCGACCACTGACCGCACCCGGCCGCACCACGCGGCCGCCATAGCGCAGCTTTTCAAGCGCACCGCCCTGGTGCGCATGAGATTCGGCATGGCGCTTGCGATGCAGTCTCCGTCAAAACTGGAGACTTGCCGCATGCATCGCCGCCCCCTCATCGCCGCCGCTGGCGCCTTGCTGTTCGCCGCCGCCCTGCCTGCCGCCGCGCAAACCGCGCTGGACGAAGTGATGGCCAAGAAGGTCATCACCATCGCCATCCCCACCGATTTCCCGCCCTACGGCTTCGTGGGCACCGACCTGAAGCCGCAGGGCCTGGACGTCGACATGGCCAACTACATCGGCGCCAAGCTGGGCGTGAAGGTGGAGCTGGTGCCGGTGACCAGCGCCAACCGCATTCCGTACCTGCAGACGCGCAAGGCCGATCTCGTGATCTCCACGCTGGGCAAGAACCCCGAGCGCGAGAAAGTCATCGACTTCAGCTCGGCCTACTCGCCTTTCTTCCAGGCGGTGTTCGCGCCCAAGACGGCCACCATCAAGGGCGCGGCCGACCTGGCCAACAAGACCGTGGGCGTGACCCGCGGTGCGATGGAAGACATGGAGCTGAGCAAGATTGCCCCGTCGTCCACCGACATCAAGCGCTTCGAGGACAACAACGCCACCGTGGCTGCCTTCGTGTCGGGCCAGGTGCAGGCCATTGCCACCGGCGCTTCGGTGGCCGGCAACATGATGGCGCGCAACCCGAACCTGGGCGCCGAATACAAGTTCGTGCTCAAGGATTCGCCCAACTTCATCGGCATCGCCAAAGGCGAAGACAAGCTGCGCGCCAAGGTCAACGAGATCATCGCCGCGGCCAAGGCGGCCGGCGACCTCGACAACATGGCCAAGCGCTGGCTGGGCCGGCCGGCCGGCGACCTGCCGCTGTGATGCCGGCTTGACCCACGCGGGCGCGTCATCCACACGCGCCACAATGGTCCGATGATCGAGCCCGACCTCCCGTCCCCTGCCGAGTTCAACGACGCCGACGCGGCCTTTGCGCATGCCAAGGCCTTGTACGATGCCGCCATCGCCCACCTGCGCCAGCACCTGAACGCCTTCCTGGCTGGCGAGCTGCCGGCCTCCCGCGTGCGCGCCTGCTACCCCTTCGTGCGGGTGGAGGTGGACACGGTGCGCCGGGCCGATTCACGGCTGTCGTACGGCTTCGTCTCGGGGCCCGGCGTCTTTGAAACCACGCTCACCCGTCCCGAGCTGTTCGCCGAGTACTACCGCGAGCAGTTCCACCTGCTGATCCGCAACCACGGCGTGCCGCTGACGGTGGGCGTGAGCACGCAGCCGATACCGGTGCACTTCTCGTTCGCCGAGCACGACCACGTGGAAGGCACCTTGTCGCCCCAGCGCCGGCTGCTGATGCGCGACCTGTTCGACCTGCCCAACCTCACGTCGATGGACGACGGCATCGCCAACGGCACGCACGAAGCCGCCTTCGGCGAGGCACAGCCGCTGGCCCTCTTCACCGCGCCGCGGGTGGACTATTCGTTGCACCGGCTGCGCCACTACACCGGCACCGCGCCCGAGCACTTCCAGAACTTCGTGCTCTTCACCAACTACCAGTTCTACATCGACGAGTTCGTGCGGCTGGGGCATGAGGTGATGGCCGCGGTGATGGGCGACGGCGACGCGGGCGAGGCCGGCGGCGGCTACACCCACTTCGTGGAGCCGGGCAATGTGATCACCCGCCGCGCGGGCACCGCCCACCAGCCGGGCGACGAGCTGGGCGCGGTGCCGCCGCGGCTGCCGCAGATGCCGGCCTACCACCTGGTGCGCCCTGACCGCAGCGGCATCACGATGGTGAACATCGGCGTGGGCCCATCCAACGCCAAGACCATCACCGACCACATCGCGGTGCTGCGCCCGCATGCCTGGGTGATGCTGGGCCACTGCGCCGGCCTGCGCACCACGCAGCAGCTGGGCGACTACGTGCTGGCCCACGGTTACGTGCGTGAAGACCATGTGCTGGACGAAGAACTGCCGCTGTGGGTGCCGATTCCGCCGCTGGCGGAAGTGCAGGTGGCGCTGGAAGCCGCGGTGGCCGACGTCACCCAGCTCTCCGGCTACGAGCTCAAGGGCGTGATGCGCACCGGCACCGTGGCCACCACCGACAACCGCAACTGGGAGCTGCTGCCCTTCCACCACCAGCTCACCACGCCGGAGCGGCGCTTCAGCCAGAGCCGCGCCATCGCGCTGGACATGGAAAGCGCCACCATCGCGGCCAACGGCTTCCGCTTCCGGGTGCCCTACGGCACCTTGCTGTGCGTGAGCGACAAGCCGCTGCACGGCGAGATCAAGCTGCCAGGCATGGCCAACCACTTCTACCGGGAACGGGTGGACCAGCACCTGCGCATCGGCATGCGCGCCATCGAGCTGCTGCGCCAGCTGCGGCTGGACGAGCTGCACAGCCGCAAGCTGCGCAGCTTTGCCGAGGTGGCCTTCCAGTAACCGCCTCGGGGGCGCCGCCTACTGTTTCTGCTTGCGGTAGGTCTCGTCCATCGGCTGGCCGCGGTCGGTGTCGCGCAGGCCGCGCTGCAGATCGTCGTGCGCCTGCTGGATGCGCGGCTGCGGCTCGGCGGCGGTGTCGGTCGACTCGTCGCGTTCGTGTGGCTGCTTGGGGTCGGGCGTGCCGGTGGTGTCCAGCGTGCGACGGGTCTGGTCGTTGCGGTCGTTGGGCGGGCCGTCCGCCTGGTCGCGGGGGTGCGCGGCGCCGGTGCCGCTGGTGGTGTTGCTTGCCATCAAAACTGTCCTCGGAGGTAAACCGCCAACCCGCCCCGGCGTGGCTTCATCTGCAGGCGATAGCCCGAATCGAGCTGCATGCCGATCGCGCCGCGATCGAAACCCAGCCCGCGTGCCGCGCCGGCACTCTTGAACTCCATGCCGACGCGGGTGTTGTAAAGCGCCCCCTGGGCATTGGGGTCGTTGGCCGTGTTCCACACCGCCGTGCCCGAGGCATCGGCGTACATGGTGGTGCGGGGTGCCACGTCCACCCGCACACCCACGGTCACGGCCGGCGCAGGGTTCATCAAGCCGGCAGCCGGTGCCGCCGCCTGGCCCGGCAGCGGGCGGTAGCCCACCGCCCCCAGGCCCACGCCCAGGCTGGCCCGGCCACGGCCCAGCCACTTGCTGACCGTGACCCGCGACAGCTCGTCGTGCACATGGCCCTGCGCGTCTGCCACCGGCGCGGCAGGAGAGGCGACGCCGGTGCCGTCGTTGCCGGCGGCGAAGGTGGCCTCGCGCGCGGCGGGCGACTGTGCAGCCACCCGGCCGAGCAGCGAGGCCATCGCCACCGAGCTGCCGACGCCACCGCCGCCGGCGGACTGCGCTTCCTCGGCTGCGGTGGCGGGGGCGGGCAGGGCGGCCATCACCGCCACGCTGACCACCAAGCGCCGTGCGGCCCCCAACGGCCAGGCCCCACGGAGCAGACCGGCCGCGCCGCGGACCACGAACAGGGCCGGCACGTCGTCCGGCAGACGGGCCCACCCGGCGCCGACATCGCGGCGCCTGGCTGGCCAGTGGGACGGAAAGCGGGTGGGCATGTGAACCTCGGGGCCCTTAAGTCTGCGGCCGCGCCGCCCTTCGGCGCGATGGATGGATCGTCCGACATCCCACTTCAGGGGGATGTCGGCGGCACGGGGCAAATCGTGTAGGACAAGCACCGTGTGCCCGGTCACTGCGGGCGGAGCCGGTCTGTCTGCCCCCTGCCAATCCCCCGCTTGTGTGCCGCCCGGGCTTCCCGTAGGCTGCACTGGCCCGACCGCCAGGAGACTGCCCATGCCACGTACCTCCAACGGCACTACCGGCCTGCCCTCCGCGACCTTCGATCCCGCCGCCTTGCGCACCCTGGCGCTGGTCGGGCCGCAGGCCGCTGGCAAGACCACGCTGGCCGAAGCGCTGCTGCACCGCGCCGGCATGCTCACCGCCCCTGGCAGCGTGGAACGCGGCAGCACCGTCAGCGACCACGACCCGCTGGAGCGGCGCATGCAGCAGTCGCTGGGCTCGTCGGCCCTGCACCTGGACCACGCCGGCCTGCGCATCCACCTGCTGGACACGCCGGGCGCGCCCGACCTGATCGGCCAGGCACTGCCGGCGCTGGAAGCGGTGGAAACCGCGGCGGTGGTGATCAATGCCGCGGTGGGCATCGAGCCGATGGCCGTGCGCATGATGGCCTACGCCGCCGAGCGCCGGCTCGACCGGCTGGTGATCGTCAACCGCATCGACGCCGGCACCGACCTGCAGGCGCTGCTGGCGCAGATCCGCGAGGCCTTCGGTACCGAATGCCTGCCGCTGAACCTGCCGGCCGACGGCGGCAACGCGGTGACCGACTGCTTCTACCGGCGTGAGGGGCCGAGCGACTTCTCCAGCGTGGAAGCCGCCCACCGTGCGCTGGTGGAACAGGTGGTGGAGGTGGACGGCGACTTCGTCGAGCGCTACCTGAACGACGGCGACGTGGACCCGGCCGAGCTGCATGCGCCGCTGGAGCAGGCGCTGCGCGAAGGCCATCTGGTGCCGGTGTGCTTCGTCTCGGCCCGCACCGGCGCCGGCGTGGACGAGCTTCTGGACGTGATCGCCAAGCTGCTGCCCAACCCCACCGAAGGCAACCCGCCCGCCTTCCTGCGCGGCGAAGGCGAGGCCGCGGTGCCGCTGACCGCCACACCCGACCCAGCCCTGCATGTGCTGGCCCATGTCTTTAAGGTGGCGGTGGACCCCTTCGTGGGCAAGCTGGGCGTGATGCGGGTGCACCAGGGCACCATCACCCGCGACAGCCTGCTGTACGTGGGCGACGGCCGCAAGCCGTTCCGGGTGAACCACCTGTTCCTGCTTCAGGGCAAGGAGCATGTGGAAGTGCCGCGCGCCGGGCCGGGCGACATCGTGGCGGTGGCCAAGGTGGACGAGATCCACTTCGACGCGGTGCTGCACGACGCCGCCGAGGACGACCACATCCACCTGAAACCCCTGCCGTTTCCGGTGCCGGTGCACGGCCTGGCCATCGAGCCCAAGCGCCCGGGCGACGAGCAGCGGCTGTGGGAGATCATGGCCAAGCTGGTGGACGAAGACCCGTGCCTGAAGGTGGAGCATGCCGCCCACACGAATGAAACGGTGGTGTACGGCCTGGGCGAGCTGCACCTGCGGGTGCTGATGGACCGCCTGCGCGAGGTGTACAAGTTCGACGCCCACACCCGGCCGCCGCGCATCGCCTACCGCGAAACGCTGACCGCCCCGGCCGAAGGCCACCACCGCCACAAGAAGCAGAGCGGCGGCGCCGGCCAGTTCGGCGAGGTGTACCTGCGGGTGGAACCGCTGCCGCGCGGGGCTGGCTTCCAGTTCGTGGACGAGGTCAAGGGCGGCACCATCCCCGGCGCCTTCATCCCCGCAGTGGAAAAAGGCGTGCGCGAAGTGCTGGCGCATGGCGTGATCGCCGGCTACCCGGTGGTGGACGTGAAGGTGACGGTGTTCGACGGCAAGGCCCACAGCGTGGACAGCAAGGAAGTGGCCTTCGCCACCGCCGGCCGCAAGGCCTTCATCGCGGCAATGCGCGAGGCCCGGCCCATCGTGCTGGAACCGATCGTCGACCTGGAGATCACCGCGCCCGCGGCGGCGCTGGGCGACATCACCGGCGACCTGTCGGCCCGCCGCGGCCTGATCAGCGGCACCCAGCCGGGCGCGGCCGGGCAGGTGGTGGTCAAGGGCCAGGCGCCACTGTCGGAGCTGAGCGCCTACCAGTCACGCCTGAACGCGATGACCAGCGGCCAGGGCCGCTACACGCTGGCCTTGAGCCACCACGACCCGGTGCCGCCCAATGCGCAGGCGCAGCTGACCGCGCAGTTCAAGTTGAAGGAAGAAGACTAGCTTTCTGCAGGCGGGCCCGCCGCACCGCCAGCGGCATCACCAGCGACACCGCCACGCACAGCCCGCTCATCGCCGCGATGACCGCCGGAAAAGGTACGCCGGCATCGATGAGCACGCCGCCCAGGCCCGGGCCGGCGGCCGAAGCGGTGACCAGCACCGCCACCACCACGCTGCGGATGGCACCGACGTGGCGCACGCCGAACAGCTCGGGCCACAACGCGCCCATCAGCGTCAGCGAGATGCCGTCGGTGATGCCGTACAGCACCATGAACGCCGGCACCGCCCAGGCCTGCGGCACCAGGCCCAGCACCAGGCAGCCGGCGCCCAGCGGCAGCAGGTACAGCGGCAGCCACTGCGCGGCGCTGCTGCGGTCGATGCGCGGGCCGGCCACCAGCGACGACAGCACCGTGACCACCGCCAGCACCGACAGCGAGGCCGCCATGGTCTGCAGCGACCAGCCGCGCACCTCCGCCAGATGCGCCTGGTGAAAGAACACCAGACCGGCGATGAAGGCCGGCGGCAGCACGCCCAGCAGCGCCAGCCAGAACAGCGGCGTGCGCAGCGCCTGCGCGCGGGTGCGGTCGGGCGCTGCGCGGCGGGCGGCGGCCACGTCGGCGGCGCGGGGCTGGCGCTCCTGCCGGGCCAGCCCCGTGAGCAACGGCCACACCGCCAGCACCAGCAGCAGCGCCACCGCCAGCCAGGTGTGGCGCCAGCCGATCACCGCCGCCAGCGCCACGAAGGCGGCCGGCAGCAAGGCCTGCCCGCCGTTGAAGCCCAGCGTGGCCAGCGACATCGCCCGCCCGCGCTCGGCCGCGAACCAGCGGCCCAGCACATGGAAGGCGGTCTGCGGCATCAGCCCCTGGCCGAAGAGCCGCAGCCCTACCAGCGCCAGCAGCACCGCCGCCCAATGGGTGGAAAAGGCCAGCAGCGCCGCGAACAAGGCCAGCCCCGCCACCACCCAGGCCACCACGCGGCGCGGCGGATGGCGGTCGAGCAGGCCGCCCAGGTGCGGCAGCGTGAAGGCGCTGGTGAGCGTGGCCGCCATGTACAGCGCCGAAAACGCGCCGTGCGACCAGCCCAGCTCGCGCCGCAGGTCGCCCACCGACATCGCGATGAAATAGGTCTGGCCGACGGCGCCGAAGAACAGCAGCAGCCCGCCCAGCGCCAGCCAGCGCGCGTT
>NZ_CAXFDV010000143.1:0-7130 GCF_964001545.1 uncultured Aquincola sp. | reverse complement strand
GACCTCCAGCGTGCGCGCCACGTTCAGCCACTCGCGCCGCACGCCGGCCACGCCGAAGGCGGTGTTGATCAGCATCGGCCACACCGAGCAGATGAAGATCACGAAGATGCCGCTGATCGACGAGTCCTTGATGGTGTAGAGCGCCAGCGGCATCCAGGCCAGCGGCGAGATGGGCTTCAAGATCTGGATGAACGGATCGAGCGCGCGGTACAGCAGCGGGCTCATGCCGATGGCAAAGCCCAGCGGCACCGCCACCGCGGCCGCGATCAGGTAGCCCAGCGCCACACGGCCCAGCGAATGCGCCAGCTGCAGGCCGATGCCCTTGTCGTTGGGCCCATGGTCATGGAACGGACTGGCCAGCTGCGCCCACGCGGCGGCAGCCATCTGCGCCGGCGTGGGAAAGCCCGACTTGGCGGCTGCCGGCGCAGCGCCTGCGGTCGGGTCCTTGCCCAGCAGCTTGGCGTACTCGATCTCCTCGGCCGTCATGCGGGCCGCGGCCGGGGCCGCGCTGCCGCCCGAAGGCAGCGTGGCCACCTGCCACACCGCCAGCAGCAGCACCAGCAGGGCCAGCGACAGCAGCGCCGCGCGCAGGTTCAGGCTGCGCATCAGGCCGCCCGCTGGATGGCGAAGCTGGACACATACGCCTCCGGCTTCTCGGGGTCGAACACCTTGCCCATGATGGTGAACTTGGGGTACGCCCCGGCCGGCGGCTGCATGTCCAGCGCGGACATGGTCTTCTTGGCGTCGGTCAGCAGGAACACCTGCTCGGCCAGCTGCTTGTAGTTGACCTCACCCTTCACATAGCCCCAGCGCTTCATCTGCGTGAGGATCCACACCGCCATGCTCTGCCAGGGCATGGGGTCGAAGTCGGCGCGGTCGGGCACGCTCTGCACCTTGCCCAGGCCGTCGGCAAAGCGGCCGGTGAGCACCTGGGTCAACACCGTCTCGGGCTGGTTCAGATAGGCCTGCGGCGCGATCACCTTGGCGATCAGCTCACGGTTCTTGGCCTCGCGCGCCATGGCGGCCGAGGTCATCACCGCGCGGAACAAGGCTGCGAAGGTGTTGGGGTTCTTCTGGATGAACTCGGCCGAGGTGCCGAAGGCGCAGCACGGGTGGCCATTCCACAGGTCCTTGGTCAGCAGGTGGATGAAGCCGATCTCTTCATACACCGCACGCTGGTTGAAGGGGTCGGGGCCCAGGTAGCCGTCGATGTTGCCGGCCCGCAGGTTGGCCACCATCTCGGGCGGCGGCACCACGCGGATCTGGATGTCGCGGTCGGGGTCCAGGCCTGCTTCTGCCACGTAGTAGCGCAGCAGGAAGTTGTGCATCGAGTACTCGAAGGGCACCGCGAACTTGAAGCCCTTCCACTGCCTCGGGTCGCGCTTGTCCTTGTGCTTGTTGGCCAGCGTGATGGCCTGGCCATTGGTGTTCTGGATGGTGGCCACCCGCATCGGCACCGGGTTGGAGCCCGCCCCCAGGCTGATGGCCAGCGGCATCGGGCTCAGGAAGTGGGTGGCGTCGTACTCCTTGTTGAGCATCTTGTCGCGGATCAGCGCCCAGCCCGCGGTCTTGACCACCTCCACGTTCAAGCCCTGCTTGCTGTAGAAGCCCAGCGGGTGGGCCATGATCAACGGCGTGGCACAGGTGATGGGGATGAAGCCGATCTTCAGGTCCTTCTTCTCCAGCGCGGCCTTGTCCTGCGCCATGGCCTGCAGGCTGGCCAGCGGCAGCACGCTGCCGATGGCGGCCATGGCGGTGGAGCGGCCCACCGCACGCAGGAAGCGGCGGCGCAGCGCGTCCTGCGGAAACAGCGCCTTGACCACCGCGGCCTCGATGAAGGCATTGGCGCGGGCCACGAAGTCCTCGCTCTCGCTGCGCGCCTGCAGCGTGGCCACCGCCGCCTCGGCCTGCACATGCTCATCGGCCGAGCCATGCTGGCCGCAGGCGCAAGCCATGCGCAGCGGGCGGTCGGCGTCGTACGGGTCCAGGCCTGGGCTCATCGGTCACTCCTGCGGGGATCGGATGACGGCCATGCTAGGAAGCCCTCGCCGCCCGCACCATCGATCAGGCCGGGCAGTTGGTGTAGGGCTGGCACTACACGCGGGCCAAGGGCACGGCCTGGAACTCCGGCAAACTGAGCCCGGGCTCAAAGAGCTTCCGCGGAGTTTCCTGAATGACCACTACGCTACGCACGCCTTCTGCCAAGCCCGGCGGAACGGCGCGGATTGAATACCTGAAGGTGCAGAACTTCAGGGCCTTGCGCGACGTCGAGCTGAGAGAGCTCACGCCGCTGACGGTGCTATTGGGTCCCAACGGCAGCGGCAAGTCGACCGTGTTCGACGTGTTTGCATTCCTGGCGGAATGCTTCGAGTTGGGCCTGCGCAAGGCTTGGGACAAGCGGGGTCGCGCCAAAGAACTGAAAACACGCGGCAGCCATGGCCCGCTGTCTGTTGAGATCAAGTACCGCGAGCCCGGCTTTCCTTTGATCACCTACCACCTGGCCGTGGATGAGAGAGACGGCGTGCCCGTCGTGGTGGAAGAGTGGCTGCGCTGGACGCGCGGCAAAGGCGGCAAGCCTTTCAGGTTCCTCGACTACCGAGAAGGCCAAGGTCAAGCCGTGAGCGGTGACCTGCCCGACGAACAGGACCGGCGCGTCAATATTCCGCTGAAGTCACCCGATCTTCTCGCCGTCAACGCGCTGGGTCAGTTCGCAGAGCATCCGCGGGTGGCCGCCCTGCGCGACTTCATCACCGGCTGGCACGTGTCGTACCTGGCTGCGGACAGCGCGCGCGGCCAACCGCAGGCTGGGCCCGAAGAACACCTGACCAAGAGCGGCGACAACTTGGCCAATGTGATTCAGTACCTGTCAGAACGGCACAAGGAAAGGTTGGACGGCATCTTTGAAGCGCTGGGCAGGCGCGTCCCCCGCGTCGAGCGGGTGCTCGCGGACCCCATGCCGGATGGCCGATTGCTGCTCCAGATCAAGGATGCGCCTTTCAGCCACCCAGTGCTGGCAAGGTTTGCATCGGACGGCACGTTGAAGATGCTGGCCTATCTGGTGCTGCTGAATGATCCGGCGCCGCCCCCTTTCATCGGCATCGAAGAGCCGGAGAACTTCTTGCATCCCAGGCTGCTCCCCGAACTGGCAGAAGAGTGTCGCGAGGCCGCTGAACGTACCCAGCTGATGGTGACGACGCATTCACCCTTCTTCCTCAACGCTCTGCGTGCCGACGAGGTGCGCGTGCTGTGGCGAGACGACGATGGTTACACCCGGGCGGCGCGTGCGAGCGACTTGCCCGGCGTCAGGCAGTTCATGGATGAAGGCGCACTGCTCGGGCACCTTTGGATGGAAGGACAGCTGGGCGTCGGCGATCCACTGGTCAACGCGGGTGGGCCTACGCGGCGGCTGGCTCGCGCCAATGCCAAGGCGACGAGGGAGGCCTGAAGATGCCGCAGGCCCAACACCTGATTCTGTTGGTGGAAGAGCCCTCGATGGAAGCGTTTATGCACGCGCTGCTGCCCCGCTGGTTGCCAGAGAGTTGCAACTATGAGGTGCATGCGTTCCAAGGGAAGGCAGACATGCTGGGCAAGCTGGAAGCCCGGCTTAAGGGCTATGCCGCTTGGCTCCCGACCGATCACCGTTTGGTGGTCGTGGTGGACCGCGATGACGAAGAGTGCCGACCATTGAAACAGCGGCTGGAGGACCTTGTGGCTCGCGCCGGCCTGCAAACCAGGCGCACCGCCGGCCCGGGCCGAGGCTGGCAGGTGGTGACGCGCATTGCCATCGAGGAGTTGGAAGCCTGGTACTTTGGGGACTGGGCCGGGGTCGAGACGGCCTATCCCAAGGTTCCCCCGAGCGTGGTGCAGCGAAGGGGCCTGCGAGATCCAGATGCGATTGCAGGCGGAACCTGGGAAGCGTTCGAGCGGACCATGCAGCGCCACGGATACTTCAAGACGGGGCTGCGCAAGATTGAGGCGGCGCGGGCGATAGGCCAACATCTCGACCCCAACCGCAGCCGATCAGCGAGCTTTGTGGCGTTCTACACCGCCGTCGTCGAAGCCACATCACCCGTCAGCCCAAGCTCTGTGCAAAAGGAGGCGACATAGACGCCGGCTGTTCCTACACCAGCAACTGGTGCCGCACCGCGTACAAGGCCAGTTCCACGTCGTTGCGCACGCCGGTCTTGTCCAGGATGCGGGCGCGGTAGGTGCTCACGGTGTTGGGTGCCAGCGCCAGCTGCTCGGCGATCTCGCCCACACTGTGGCCGGTGGCCAGCAGGCGGAACACCTGGTACTCGCGGTGCGACAGCCGCTCATGCAGCGGGAGTTCGTCGTCGGCACCGCGGCCGGCGCCCACCGCGCCGGCCAGCTGCTCGGCCACGCTGGGCGTGATGAACAGCCGGCCACGGGCCACGGTGCGGATGGCGTTGATCATCTGCTCCGAATCGGCGCTCTTGTTCAGGTAGCCGGAAGCGCCGAGCTTCAGGCTGCGCACCGCGTACTGGCGGTCGGGGTAGGTGCTGAGCATCAGCACCGGCAGCTTGGGGAACTCGGCCTTGAGTTGCTTGAGCACGTCCAGCCCGTCGCGCTGCGGCATCGCGATGTCCAGCAGCAGCACGTCGATGCCGCCGCGCCGCACCTGGGCGATGGCATCGGGCCCGTTGGCCGCCTCGCCGGCCCAGCCGATGTCGTCGGCGTCGGCCAGGATCTGCTTGATGCCCTGGCGCACGATCTGGTGGTCGTCGCACACCAGCACGCGGATCATGGCGAGGCCTCCGTGCCCAGCGGCATCACCAGCCGCACCCGCGTGCCCTGCCCTGGCGCGCTGTCGATCACCAGCCGGCCGCCGAAGTGGGCCGCCCGCTCGCGCATGCCCAGCACGCCGTAGCTGCGCGCGTCGGCCAGCGCCTGCGGCGGCGCGCCGATGCCGTCGTCGCGCACGTCCAGGTACAGCACCGGCTCGGGTGGGTCGTCCACGGTGATGCGGATGTGCACATGCGTGGCCTGCGCATGGCGGGCGATGTTGCTCAGGATCTCCTGGAAGATGCGGAACACCGCGATGGCCACACCGCCTTCCGGCGGCGCCACACCGGCGGCCACATGCAGCTGCAGGTCGCTGCGCAGCTCGGCCGCCTCGATGAACTCCTGCGCCTGCCATTCCAGCGCGGCCCACAGGCCCTGGTGGTCGAGGATGCTGGGCCGCAGGTCGGTGATGATGCGGCCGACGTTGTCCACCGCGGTGTCGATCAGCCGGCCCATGCCGTGGCACTTGCACTGCAGCTCGGGGCGGTCGGCCAGCGGCGCCAGGCGCTTGCCCAGCCAGTCCACGTCCATCTTCAGCGCCACCAGCAGCGAGCCCAGTTCGTCATGCACTTCGCGGGCGATGCGCTTGCGCTCCGTTTCGCGCACGCTCTCCAGGTGGTTGGCCAGCTCACGCAGCTGGGCCAGCGCCGCGCTCAGCTCGGCGGTGCGCTCGGCCACACGGGTTTCCAGCGCGTCGTTGGTGCGCCGAAGCAGCTCTTCGGCCTGCTTGCGCTCGCTGATGTCGACGAAGGTGACCACCGCGCCGCACACCTGGCCATCGTCCAGGATGGGGTAGCTGGAGTACTCGGCCGGAAAGGCGCTGCCATCGGCGCGCCACAGCACTTCTCCGTCCACCCGGCAGGGCAGGCCCTGGCGGAAGGCATTGAAGATGGGGCAGGCTTCTTCGGGGTAGTGGGCGCCGTCCGGGTGGGTGTGGTGGATCAGCGCGTGCATGTTGCGGCCCAGCACCTGCTCGGCCGGCCAACCCAGCTGCTGCGCCGCGCTGCGGTTGACGAACACGCAGCAGCCGGCCAGGTCGATGCCGAAGATGCCCTCGCCGGTGGACTCCAGCAGCAGGCTCAGTCGATCACGCCAGACATCGGCCACCCGGCCGGCGCCGGCTGCGGGGAGGACGGCAGACCACGACATCGTGGCCGCGCCTGCACGCAAGCCACGTGCCGGGCGCCGGGCCTACCGCGCCACGTGCGCCGCGATCGCGCCGGGCGTGGTCAACCAGAGCTGGCTGCGGTGGGCCGCAATGTGCTGCAGCGCGCGCCGCAGGTGCCGCAGCCGGTAGGGCTGGCCCACCAGGTACGGGTGCAGGGCGATGCCCATGACCAGCGGCTGCGCCTGGGCCTGCTGCAGCATCTCGTCGAACTGGTCGATGATCATCTGCGCGAAGGCCGGTGCGTCCATCTGCCGCGCCACGATGGCGGGGATGTCGTTCAGCTCCTGCGGGTAGGGCACCGACCACAGCGGCTGCCCGCCGCGGGTGCGCATGGGCAGCGGCTGGTCGTCATGGCACCAGTTGAGGGTGTAGCGGTAGCCGGTCTCGGCCAGCAGGTCGGGCGTGAGGGCGCTTTCCGAGATCCACGGCGACAGCCAGCCGGCCGGCGCCACGCCGCTTTCGCGCAGCATGCGCTCGCGGCAGTGCTGCAGCAGCGCGCGTTCTTCGGCCTCGGGCAGGTGGCCCTGGCACTCGGCATTGGTGTGGCCGTGGCCGATCAGCTCATGGCCCTGCTGCACGCAGGCCGCCACCAGCTCGGGGCAGTGGTCGTACAGCGAGGTGTTGATGAGCGCGCCCACCGGCCACTGCAGCTGCTCGAACAGCTCCAGGCAGCGCCACGCGCCCACGCGGTTGCCGTATTCGCGCCAGGCGTAGTTCAGCACGTCCGGCTGGTTGGGTAGCGCCGGCGCCAGCCGCGCGCCCAGGCCTTCGCCGAAGGCGAAATGCTCGAGGTTGAAGCCGATGTACACCGCCAGCCGCGCACCGCCCGGCCAATCGGGCAGATTGCGCCGGGTGATTGGCGAGTAGTCGAAACGGTCGTGGTGGAGCGGTGGCGTGAACGGCATGCGGGGATGATGCCGTGGCCCGCGGGGACGGTGTGCTATCGACCGGTGAGGGCGCCACCGTTGACGGGGAAATCGACCCCCGTCATGAAGGCCGCATCGTCCAACGCCAGCCAGTTGCACAGGCTGGCCACTTCCTCGGGCCGGCCGAGGCGGCGCACCGGGGTGGCGGCGGCCAGCTGCTGCAGCACGTCGGGCGGCGGCGTGCGCGCGCCGGCCCCGGCGATGTGGCCCGGCGACACCGTGTTGACGGTGAT
>NZ_CAXFDV010000142.1:0-15197 GCF_964001545.1 uncultured Aquincola sp. | reverse complement strand
GTCCGATCTAGGCGCAAAGCGCAGCCGTAGCTCGGGCTACGGCGAGCATTTGCAACGACGAGCGGGCGTCTTTGGGCGTGGTGAGCGGGCTCGAACGACAGACTCTCGTGCTCTCAGATCACGCCATCCAGCGACACCGGCTCCGGCGCGGCGGCGCTGGTCTTGCGCCCCTTGCGCAGCCCGCGCTTGACCGTCGTCTGCGGCACCCGCGCATTCCTGCTGCGGTCCAGGATCTCCAGCCGGCCGTCGGCGTGTTCCACCAGCGCGGTCAGGCTTTCCACCCAGTCGCCGTCGTTGCAATACAGCACGCCGTCGATGCTGCGCATCTCGGCATGGTGGATGTGGCCACAGACCACGCCGTCGGCGCCGCGGCGGTGGGCTTCGCGGGCCAGGGCGGATTCGAAGTCGCCCACGTAGCTCACCGCGCGCTTGACCTTGAGCTTGAGGTAGCGCGACAGGCTCCAGTACGGCAGCCCCAGCCGGGCCCGTGCGCTGTTGAACCAGCGGTTGACCTTGAGCGTGAACTCATAGGCCACATCGCCCACCAGGGCCAGCCAGCGGGCGCACTGCACCACGCCGTCGTACAGGTCGCCGTGGGTCACCCACAGCGTGCGGCCGTCGGCGGTGGTGTGCATGCACTCTTCCAGCACTTCCACGCCGCCGAAGTTCACGTCCAGGTAGCGGCGCGCGAACTCGTCGTGGTTGCCCGGCACGAAGACCACGCGCGTGCCCTTGCGCGCCTTGCGCAGGATCTTCTGCACCACGTCGTTGTGCGACTGCGGCCAGTACCAGCTGCGGCGCAGCTGCCAGCCGTCGATGATGTCGCCCACCAGGTACAGAGTCTCGCACTCCACCTCGCGCAGGAATTCCAGCAGCGCCAGCGCCTGGCAGCCCGGCGTGCCCAGGTGCAGGTCGGAGATCCAGACGGTGCGCATCTGCAGCACCGGCGCTGGGCGATCGGCATAGGCGTCGGGGTCGGGTCGCATGCAGGCATGCTGGGCCGGCCTCATGACCACGGCATGACGCCGGGGTGACGTTCGTGCGACGCTGCAGCGACGGCCGGGTGTCAGGCCAGGCCCGCCTTGTCCAGGCCATAGGCCTTGTCGAGCGAGCCGGGCAGCGTGCGAAAGGCCACACCCGCGCGGTTCCAGGCGTTGATCAGCATGACCTGGTAGGTGAGGTCGCTCAGCGCTGCCTCGTCGAACTGCTCGCGCACCGCGGCATACAGCGCGTCGCTGATGCCTTCGGGCGCCAGGTGCGTCAGTGCCTCGGCCCAAGCCAGCCCAGCACGTTCCTGCGCGGTGAACAGCGGCGATTCGCGCCACGCGGCCAGGTGGTACAGGCGCAGCTCGCGCTCGCCGTGCAGCTTGGCCTGCTTGCTGTGCATGTCCAGGCAGAAGCTGCAGCCATTGAGTTGCGAGACGCGGATGTCGATCAGGTGCAGCAGCGCGGCATCCACATGGCCGCGGCGGGCCAGGGTCAGGTTCACATCGGCCAGCTTCTTGAAGAGGTCACTGGACAGGGCGGCGTGGTTCAGTCGGGGAAGGGTGCTCATGGTCCTGGCCTTGCGGCAGTGGTGGAGGGTTTGAAGGCCGGTCCGCGCCTGATGGCGCGGCGGTCTCACAGTCAAGACGAGCCAGCCCCGCCGCGTGTGACATTGCCCCTGCGCGTGGCCTACAGTCGCCCTGATGTCCACGCCCATACCCGGCCTGGCGCAGGCCCAGGACGAGCGGGCGCTGCGCTTCCAGCAATTGCATGCGCGCGCCCTGCGGGCGCTGGCCTACCGCATGCTGGGCTCGCGGGCCGAGGCCGAGGACGTGGTGCAGGACGCCTGGCTGCGCTGGAGCACGGTGGACGAAGCCACGGTCCAGCATGCGGGCGCCTTCCTCTCGCGGCTGGTGACGCACCTGTGCCTGGACCGGCTGAAGTCGGCCGCCGCGCAGCGTGAGCGCTACGTGGGCGTGTGGTTGCCCGAGCCACTGGTGGACGAAGCCGCCGGCTGGTGCCCCGGCCCCGAGGCCCAGGCCGAGTACGCGCAGGAGGTGTCCACCGCCTTCCTGCTGGCGCTGCAACGGCTGTCGCCGCTGGAGCGGGCGGCCTTCCTGCTGCACGACGTGTTCGATCTGGACTTCGACGAGATCGGCAACCGGCTGCAGCGCAGCCCGACGGCCTGCCGCCAGCTGGCCAGCCGGGCGCGCAGCCGCGTGAGGGCCGGGGAGGCGCGGCAGACGGTGCAGGCGGACGAGCACGAGCGGCTGCTGGCCGCCTTCATCCAGGCCTTGCAGCAGCAGGACGTGGCTGCGATGGCGCAGGTGCTGACCGACGACGCGGTGCTGCTGGCCGATGGCGGCGGCAAGGTGAACGCGGTGCCGCGCGCGCTGTCAGGCGGCGGGCGTGTGGCCAAGGCGCTGGTGGGCTTCACCAAGCTGCCGGGGCATCTGCAGTGGCGGCTGCAGCCGGCGTGGATCAATGGCGAGCCGGGCTACGTGGCGTATGACGTCCAGGGCCTGCCGGTGCAGACGGTGGTGCTGCGGCCGGCCGGGTCGGGCCGCATCGCCGCGGTGTACATCCAGCGCAACCCCGACAAGCTGCGCCACCTGCGGCCGCTGCCACCCGCCTGAGCTGCGGGCGCTGGCGCCGCCCGCTCAGTGCGGCGGAATCCAGTCCAGCACCAGGTGCACCAGGCACGACAGCGAGGCCGCCAGCCGGAACAAGGTGTCCAGCACCTGCGCGCAGGCCTGCAGCAGCGTGGCGGGCACGGCCAGCGCATCGGCCAGCAGGGCGCGCAGGGTTTGCAGCAAGGTGTCGATGCACATGGCCGTGATGCTACGGCTTGCGCCCGCGGCAGCCAAGCCGCTCGGGGCCTTTCAAGGTAGGGGCGGTGGCGGTCAACCGAAGCGCGCCGGTGCGTAGGGCGCGGGGTCCAGCAGTGGTGCCTCGCCGCCGATCAGCTCGGCCAGCAGCCGGCCGCTGGCCGGGCCCAGCGTGAAGCCTTGGTGCGCGTGGCCCAGGTTGAACCACAGGCCCCGGTGGCGTGGCGCAGCGCCGATCACCGGCAGCATGTCGGCGGTGCAGGGGCGTGCGCCCATCCAGGGCGTTTCTTCCACCGGCGTGCCCAGCGGCAGCAGCTCGCGGGCCAGCGCCTCGGCCTTGTGCATCTGCACCGGGGTGGGCGCCGCGTCCAGCCGCGCGAACTCGGCGCCGGTGGTCACACGCACGCCGCGCTGCATCGGGCCCATCACCAGGCCGGCTTCCACGTCGTACAGCGACAGCCGGGGCAGCACCGGCGCGGCGTAGTGGCGGTGGTAGCCCCGCTTGATGAAGAGCGGATAGCGGTAGCCCAGGCCTTGCAGCAAGCCGGCCGACCAAGGGCCCAGGGCCACCACCGCCTGCGCGGCCTGCACTTCGCCTTCGGCCGTGTGCACCCGCCAGCCCCTGCCGGCCGGTGCCAGGCTGGTGGCATCGCCGATCAGCACCCGGCCGCCACGCGCCTGCAGGGCCTGCGCATACAGGCCCACCAACGCGCCGGGGTCGTTCACCGTCCAGGGGTCCAGCCAGTGCAGGGCGCCCACGGCGCGTTCGGTCACGCCGGGTTCTTCGCGCCGCAGCGTGGCGCGGTCCATCACCGCATGGCGCAGGCCATGGCGCGCGGCCAGCTGCTGCGCCTCGACGACTGCGGCGTCCATCGCCGCGGGCGTGCGAAAGATCCAGCGGTAGCCTTCGCGCCGCACCAGCCGATGGGCGCCGGCCAGCTCGATCAGCTCGTCGTGCGTGTACAGGCTGTGGGCGATCAGCGCCGCATAGGCCTGCGACAGCTGCGCATGCCGTGCGGGCGCCGAGTTGCGCCAGTAGCGCGCCAGCGGGCCGGCCAGGCCGGGCAGGGCGCCCAGGTGGTAGTGCACGTCGGCCCCGCGGCCCAGCGCCACGCCCAGCAGCTTGCCCCAGTGGCGCGGAAACGCATAAGGCACCACGGCTTCGCGCTGGATGATGCCGGCGTTGCCGTACGAGGTCTCGCGGCCCGGCTCGCGCCGGTCGACCAGGGTGACCGCATGGCCGCGCAGCGCCAGGTGCAGCGCGGTGCAGGTGCCCACCATGCCGGCACCCAGCACAAGGACGTCGGGCTTCATGCGGCGGTGGGGCGGTGGTTGGGCTGGGGCATGAGCAGGATCATGGTGGGTGAAACAGCCGATTATTCAGCCATGGGGCGCGCGGCGGCCATGGCAATGGCGGTCGTACAGCGCAGCCCTCATGCGGCCGAATGGCCCATCGCAGACCGTGCCGTGGGCACCAAGCGATGGTGGTGCGGCGGCGCGGCCAGCCAGGCCTGGAGTTCCTCGTGCACCGTGGCCGTGCAGGCTTCAGCCGGCGACTCTGCAGCGCCCGCTGCGATGGGCCACACTGTCGCCAACGTCAACACTTCAACATCCCGCCGCACTGGCAGCCGCGCAAAGGTGTTGTCCGCAAGCTCGCTGACGTACCAGCCCGCCGACACCACGCCCGCGTGCTGCAGCCGGGGCGCCAGCCGCTCGCGGCACAGCGCCAGCAAGTCTGGCGTGGCCGCCTCGCGCAATGGGAACACGCTGATCACCACCCGCTGCGGCGGCGCCATGCGCACCGGCCCCGCCGCACGTTGCAGCCCGGCCAGCGGCAGGCCGGCACCCGGCCAGGCGGGCCGCAGCAGCAGCACGTCGTCCGAATCCACCATCGTGGCATTGGCCCGGTCCCGGTGCTGGCGCCACACCGGCCCGTCGTAAAAGCCCGCCAGCGCGGCCGCGCGTGTCGCCATGTCGGCAAAGCCGCGCAGCCACACGAAGCGGTCGGGCGCGTCCTCGTCGCGGAACTGGCCGATCACCACCATCCCCTGCGCTTCCTGCGGCTCGATGAAGTGCGTGTCGAACAGGTCGATCAAGTCATCACGCCGGCCGGGGTGCAGCGTGTAACGCCGCAGCTCCAGCACCTGCGGATCGAGGTCGGGCAGGGGCTGCAGCACGGGTTGGTCGGCCAGGCGCTCGAAGTCCATCGTCCAGTTCACTTCCCAGCTGTGGCCGTCGTCCGCGGAAAAAGCCTGTTCCCAATGCGCATGGTCCGGACCCTGGCGCAGCCAGCGAAAGCGCACGCGCACCGGCCGGCGTTCCACCACGTCGTGGCCCTCGAACAGGCCTTCGCCGCCCATGAAGCCACCGACCACCGGCGGGTCGAGCTGGCCGGTTGCGGCATCCAGGCCGGCGCCTTCGTTGGTGAGCCAGTGGATGCTCCACAGCCCCGTGGCCGGATTGAAGCAGCGCAGGCTCATGCCCACCCAACCCGGCCGCCAGGCTTCTGCCACCAGGGTATCGAAGTGAACCAGGCCGCCGGGCAGGCGCTGCGCGTGGGTGGTGGCCTCGAAGGTGTCCCACGCGGTGCAGCCGACCAGCCGCTGGCGCAGGCGGCGCTGGCGGCTGCGCCAGGTGCCGAGCATGAAGTCGAAATCGGCGCAGCTGCCGCGGGGCATGGTTGTGGGCATGAAAAGGTCCTGCAGACAAGGTGGCCGCATGCTCGCTGGCATAAAGTGACACCGCATGTCATGTTTTCCTGAAACCCGACCCCGCCGATGAAGGCCAGCCGCCTGCTGTCGCTGTTGATGCTGCTGCAAAGCCGCGGCCGGTCCACCGCGCCCGAGCTGGCGCAGGCGCTGGAGGTGTCCACCCGCACCATCCTGCGCGACATCGACCAGCTGTCCGCCGCCGGCGTGCCGGTGTGGGGCGAGCGGGGCCGGCAGGGCGGCTTCCAGTTGCGGCCGGGCTGGAGCACCCAGCTCACCGGCCTCACCGAACCCGAGGCCAGCGCGCTGCTGCTGGCCGGCCTGCCGGGCCCGGCCACTGAGCTGGGTCTGGGCGATGCCGCGGTGTCGGCGCGGCTGAAGCTGCTGGCCAGCGTGCCGCTGCCGCTGCGCACCGGCGCGGCCGACGTGGCACAGCGGCTGCACATCGACCCGCACGACTGGTACCGCGCGCCCGATGCGGCGCCCTGGCTGCGTGAGGCGGCCGAAGCGGTGTGGCGCGGCCGCCGGGTGGTGGTGGACTACACCAGCTGGCAGCGCCGCGCCCAGCGCGAACTCGATCCGCTGGGCCTGGTGCTCAAGGCGGGCAGCTGGTACCTGGTGGCGCTGGCGCCCGGCCAGACCGAGCCGCGCACCTACCGGCTGGCCAGCATCGGCCGCATGCAGCTGCTGACGCAGGCGGTGCGCCGGCCACGGGGCTTCGACCTGGCGGCGTACTGGCAGGCTTCAGCCGCGCGCTTCGAGGCGCAGCTGCGCCCGTTGGTGGCGCAGGTGCTGGCCTCGCCGCGGGCGCTGGCGTGGCTGGTGCAGGCGCGTCGGCCCCACACGCTGCAGGCCGGCCCACCGGCCGGCGTGCGGCTGCCGCGCGGCTGGCGCTGCATCGAGCTGCCGATCGAGTCCATCGACCACGGCGCACGCCAGGTGCTGGGCCATGGCGCGCAGCTGCAGGTGCTGGGCCCGCCGGCCTTGCGGCGGGCGGTGGCGCGGCTGGCACGGCAGCTGCTGGCGCAGCACGACACCGTCGCACGTTAGGATGGGTCGCACCCCTTACCACCCCACGCCTGGTTGCACGCCGCCCATGGGAGACATCACGCAGTTGCTGGTCCGCGCACGCGAAGGCGACAAGCCGGCCCTGGATGCCATCTTCGAGCTGCTGCACCCCGAGCTGCGCCAGATCGCGCACCGGCGCCTGTCGCACCACCGGCGCGACGGCCATGTGGACACCACCGCCCTGGTCAACGAGTGCTACCTCAAGCTGGTCAAGCGCGACCAGCTCACCCCGGCCGACCGGGCGCACTTCCTGGCCTACGCCGCCACCGTGATGCGGTCCATCATCGTGGATGCGGCACGCGCCGCGCAGGCCGAGCGCCGCGGAGGCGATGCCCGCCCGGTGACGCTGGACACCGCGCTGCTGGCCTCCATCCCCAACCCGGTCGACGAGATCGTGGACGTGCATGCCGCGCTGGAAGAGCTGCGCCAGGTGGACGAGCGCCTGGTGCGGGTGGTGGAGATGCGGTTTTTCGCCGGCCTGCCCGACGAAGAGATCGCCCTGGCCTTGGGTGTGACCGATCGCACCGTGCGCCGCGACTGGGCCAAGGCCCGGTTGCTGCTGGCGCACGCGCTGCGGCACTGAACCGCCAGATGTCCGCTCGGGCAGGGCGCCTACGTCCATGGCTGTAACGGCGGCCGTCGGTGCCGCGTGGTTTGGCAGGAGGCCTTCGATGTCTGCAGCACATGCCCTGATGCCCATGCCGGCCGCGGCGGAGCGCGGGCGATGAAGCCCTCGGCCATCGCCTCGCTGCAGGCCGCCTGGCCGGTGGTCAGCGAGCTGCTGGACCAGGCGCTGGCGCTGCCGCCCGACCAGCGCGACCGCTGGCTGGACCAGCTGGCCGGGCCCCACGCCCAGCACCGCGACACGCTGCGCGCGCTGCTGGCCACGCAGGCCGAGATCGAGACCGGCGACTTCCTCGGTGCGTTGCCACCGCTGCCAGCCATCGAGGCAGCTGCCGGCGCGGCGCCGGGCGTCATCGTGGGGCCTTACCGGCTGGTGTCGCAGATCGGCCGCGGCGGCATGGCCAGCGTGTGGCTGGCCGAGCGGGTCGATGGGCTGATGCGGCGCCCGGTGGCGCTGAAGCTGCCGGCGGTGGCCTGGGGCGAAGCCTTTGCCACCCGCCTGGTGCGTGAGCGCGAGATCTTGGCCGCGCTGGCCCATGAACACATCGCGCGCCTGTACGACGCCGGCGTGGACGCGCAGGGCCGGCCCTACCTGGCCATGGAATATGTGGACGGCCAGCCCATCGACAGCCATGCCCGCCAGCACCGCCTGCCGCTCAAGGCCCGGGTGGATCTGCTGCTGCAGGTGATGGCCGCAGTGGCCCATGCCCATGCCCGGCTGGTGGTGCACCGCGACCTCAAGCCCAGCAACATCCTGGTGACGGCCGAAGGCCGCGTGTCGTTGCTGGACTTCGGCATCGCCAAGCTGCTGGCCGGCGAGCTGACGCAGGAAACCGCCTTGACCCGCCTGGGCGGCCATGCGCTCACGCCCGACTACGCCAGCCCCGAGCAGATCCGCGGCGAGCCGCTGGGCACCGCCACCGACGTCTACAGCCTGGGCATGGTGGCCTATGAGCTGCTGGCCGGCCGCCTGCCGTACCGGCTGCCGCGCGGCGGCGCGGCCGAGCTGGTGCAGGCCATGGCCGCGGTGCAGGTGCCGCGGCCCAGCCAGCTGGCCGCCGATTTGCCGCAGGAGGCGGGCCTGGCCCGCGCCGATGCCCGTGCCTTGCAGGGCGACCTCGACGCCATCTTGCTGCGCGCGCTCAAGCCCCAGCCCGAAGAACGCTACCTGTCGGTCGAAGCCTTTGCGCAGGACCTGCGCCGCTGGCGCGATGGCGAGCCGGTGCAGGCCCGGCCCGACAGCCTGGCCTACCGCGCGGGCAAGTTCATCGCCCGCCACCGGCTGCAGGTGGGCGCGGGCGCGGTGGCGGCGATCGCGCTGGTGGTGGGCGCGGGCGTGGCCGTGTGGCAGGCGCGCGAAGCCCATGCCCAGGCCGAACGTGCCTTGACCGAAGCTGCCACCGCACGCTCGGTGCAGGCATTCCTCGAATCGGTGTTCATGGCCAACACCGCCAACCAGGACGACCCCGAGGCCGCCCGCCGCACCACCGCCCGCGAGCTGCTGGACCGCGGCGCCGACCGCATCGAACGCGAACTCGCGGGCGCGCCCGAAGCGCAGCTGCGGCTGAACCAGACCATGCAGGAGATGTACATCCACATGGGCCTGAACGACCGCGCCACCGCGCTGCAGCGGCGCAGCCTGGCACTGGCCACGCGGCTGTACGGCGCCGAGAGCACACAGGCCATCGAGGCCCGCGTGAGCCTGGGCAAGAGCCTGCTGGAGATGAACGAGCGGGCCGCAGGCCGCGAGCAGCTGCTGGCGGCCGAAGCGGCCAGCCAGCGCGTGCCCGACCTGGGCCTGGAAGCGCGCATGACCATCGACCAGACGCTGGCCTTCCTCTTCATCAACGAAGACCCGGTGCGGGCCGCCGCACTGGCCGCGCGTGCGGTGCGGGCGGCGCGCCAGCTGCCGCCTTCGCAGGACACGATGAACGCTTTGCAGATGCTGGGCGAAACCAGCTTCAAGCTGGGCCGCCTGCCCGAGGCCGAAGCCGCGCTGCGCGATGCGGTGGCCCAGGTCGAGCGCCAGCCCGAGACCGGCGGTGGTGCGCTGCCGGTCCTGCTGGCCACCCTGGGCAGCACCCAGGCCAAACGGGGCCAGCCCGCGCAGGCGCTGGCCACGCTGCAGCGCGCGCAGGAGCAGGCGGTCAACCTGGGCGACCCGTACTCCCAGCACATCGTGGGCCAGAAGCTGGTGAGCTTCTACACCGAGAACGGCCGGCCCGCCGAGGCCGTGGCCGCAGGCGCGGCCGAAGTGGCCTGGGCCAGGGCCGCGGGCCGCGACTTCGGCGCGCTGCCGCTGCTGCTGGTGGGCCACCAGGCGCGTGCGCTGCTGGCCCATGGCCAGCCCGCTGCGGCCTGGCAGCTGCTGCAGGACTGGCGGGCCCAGGTCGACGGGCTGCCGCCCGACCTGCAGGCCGGCCTGCGCGCGGTGCGCGCCGACACGCTGGTGGCACTGGGCCGCGCGCCCGAGGCCGGTGCCGACATCGCGCGTGCCCTGCAGCTGGCGGGCGAGCATGGCTTCTTCGTGATCGGCGAAATCCGCCAGGTGCGTCGCCGTTGGTGGGTGGCGCAGGGCCAGGCCGCCCAGGCGCTGCAGGACTTTCGCGGCGACCCGTTCATGGCCGTGCCCGCCCCGGGCCCGCTGGTGACGCTGCGCCGGCAGGCCGAGGAGGCCACGCTGCTGCTGGCCGCCGGCCATGCGGCGATGGCGGCGGAACTGGCTGCGCAAGGCCTGGCTGCCGTGGTCGCGGCGCCCGAGCGGGCCTACGCCCGCCAGGCCGAAGCCACGCTGGCCGAAGTGCGCGGGCTGGCGCTGCTGCGCCAGGGCGAAGGCGCCGCCGCCGTGGCGCCGCTGACGCAGGCCGTGGCGCTGCAGCGCCTGCTGCTGGACGCCCGCAGCCCGCTGCTGGCGCGCACCCTGGCGGCGCTGGCCCAGGCGCAGGACGCCGCATCCGGCCGCCGTTGATCCGGCGCTGAAGCGCCCTGCGGCGATCCCCCCACGGAGGGAGGCGCCGGATGTCCGTCCCACCGAACCATCCCCGTACAGCCAGGACAAGGGGGGCGCATGCCGCGCCGCCCGCGGGCAGGAGTGGTGATGGACTGGTGGACCAAGGGCTTGTTGACGATGGCGTCGGTGGCGCTGGTGCTGGGACTGGCGCGTCGCTGGGGCGGCGCGGCGGCCGGCATCGTGGCCGGCCTGCCCACCACCACCGCGCCCGCGCTGGGCTGGATGGCGCACGAACAGGGCGCGCCGTTCGCGGCCCATGCCGCAGCCGCCACCGTGGCCGCCTGTGCCTTGATGGCGGCCTTTGCGCTGGCCTACGCCCATGCCTCGCTGCACCACCGGCCGCGCCGCGTGGCGCTGGCCTGGGGCGCCGTGGCGGCGCTGGCGATGGTGGGGCCGGTGCTGGCAGCCAGCCATCACCTGCTGCCCGCCCTGGTGCTGGCGGCGGCCTGCGGCCTGTTGGCCTGGCGCGCCTGGCCCGGCCTGCATCCACCGGTGGCCAACGCCGCCGGCGCACCGCCGCGCCGCTGGGCCACCACCGTGCTGCCTGCCGTGGTGGCCGCAGTGCTGAGCCTGGGGCTGAGCGCGGCCGGCCCCGCCATCGGCACCGGCATGGCCGGCCTGCTGGCCTCGCTGCCGGTGGTCAGCATCACGGTGGCATGGGCCCAGCATGCCGACGCCGGCCCGCCCGCGGCCCGCCAGTTCCTGCTGGGTACGGTCGCCGGCCTGTTCGGCCGCATGGCCTTCGGCACCGTCTTCGCCACCGCGCTGCCGGGCTGCGGCATCGGCTTTGCGCTGGTGCTCGCCGCCGGGGCCGCGGTGATGGTGAACCTGGGTTGCATGGCCCGGCTGGCGCGCGCGCCGGCCCTGGAGCGGCTGGCACGCGGCTGAGCTGTGAGTGCAGGGCGGATACTTCGCGGCACCACCCGCCGCACGCCCGCAGCCCGCCCTTCATGCCCACCTGGTCGCAGGTCACCTTCGAGCCCAGCGCAGCTTCGCTGGCCGCCTTGCAAGAGGCCTGGGCCTGGAAGCTGGGCGCCGACTGGACGCCGCTGCTGTGCTCCGCGCTGGGTGACGTGTTCATCGAGCTGCCGGCCCGCAGCGTCTGGTGGTTGAGCACGGCCACCGGCGCGCTCGAACACGTGGCCGACGACCGCAGCGCCTTCGAGCAGCTGCTGGACACCGACCGCTCACAGGAGTGGTTCCTGCCCGGCCTGGTGGCGGTGCTGCGGCAACAGGGCCAGCGGCTGCGCCGCGACTAGTGCTACTCGTACGCCGTGTTCCCGGTGTTCGCCGAAAGCAGCTTCTCGGCCGAGAACATGCATCCCCTGCCTGCCGCCGAGCACTTCACGCGCAGCGGCCGGCTGCACCGGCAGATTCAGGGGCTGCCGGATGGGGTGCAGGTGGCGGTGAGCGCCGCGAAGCGAGGGGCATGCTGAGTCTGGAGTCGCCGGCACCGGCCGCTCTAAAAAGAGTTTGAGCTGACCGGTTGCTGGCATGACTTGCTTGACCTTGAACTGCGTGCTGACTTGACTTCGACTTGAACGTCAAGATTTGCTGTGCCATTGCGGTCCTGGTTGCATAGGCTATCTCCCTAGTCGCCAAGCCATGCAGCAACGGCGGCGCAATTGCAGCCGGCATTCAAGCTGTCTGAGCGGGCCAATGCCACCGCTGATCTGTTCGTTGTGGCGCCCCGCGTCTGCCCTTTAACGGCGCCCGAACGGTTTTGATCAAGGCCTGCCGCCCCTTGGCCGTCTGAAGTCGCCATCCGCAGTTTTCACCTGAACGCCGACATGGGTTCGCCCTGTCTGCGCGCGTTTCTCCGTGCCGATGTGGTGATCGGCTCCACCTCAACCCCACCTTCGCAGAAGGACCAGCATGAGCGCCAACAGCAGCCAGAAGTTCATTGCACGCAACCGCGCACCGCGTGTGCAGATCGAGTACGACGTCGAGGTCTATGGCAGTGAGAAGAAGGTCGAGCTGCCCTTTGTCATGGGCGTGCTGGCCGATCTGTCGGGCAAGCCGTCGAAGCCGCTGCCGGAAGTCACCGAGCGCAAGTTCCTCGAGATCGACGTCGACAACTTCGACGAGCGCATGAAGGCCATCGCCCCGCGTGTGGCCTTCAGCGTGCCCAACACCTTGACCGGTGAAGGTCACGTGATGGTCGACATCACCTTCGAGAGCATGGACGACTTCTCGCCCGCGGCCGTGGCCCGCAAGGTGGATGCGCTGCGCCAGCTGCTGGACGCCCGCACCGAGCTGGCCAACCTGCAGACCTACATGGACGGCAAGGCCGGCGCCGAGGACCTCGTGCGCAAGCTGCTCGCCGATCCCACGCTGATGAAAACCCTGGCGGCGGCACCGAAGCCCGAACCCGCTGCCCAGGCCTGAACCCCTTTTTAGCTTCCAGGGAGTGACCCATGTCGAATGCCGAACTGCTCGAAGAACCCCGCGTACAAGCCGGCAACCCCAGCCTGTTTGCGCAACTGCTGGACCGTGAGTTCAAGCCCAAGGGCGACGAACAGCGCGAGGCGGTGGAATCCGCCGTGCGCACGCTGGCTCAGCAGGCGCTGAGCAACACCGTCACCATGAGCGACGATGCCTACGCCAGCATCGAAGCCATCATCGCGGAGATCGACGCCAAGCTCAGCGAGCAGATCAATCTCATCCTGCACCACGACGACTTCCAAGGCGTGGAGTCGGTCTGGCGCGGGCTCGATCACCTGGTCTCGAACACCGAGACCGACGAGATGCTGAAGATCCGCTTCATGGACATCAGCAAGTCCGAGCTGCGCCGCACCATGCGCCGCTACAAGGGCCTGGCCTGGGACCAGAGCCCCTTGTTCAAGCGGCTGTACGAAGAAGAGTACGGGCAACTCGGCGGTGAGCCCTACGGCTGCCTGGTGGCCGACTACTACTTCGACCACACGCCCCCCGACATCGAGCTGCTGGGCTCGATGGCCAAGATCGCGGCAGCGGCACACGCACCGTTCATCGCCGGCGCGGCGCCCAGCAACCTGCAGATGGACTCCTGGCAGGAACTGGCCAATCCCCGTGACCTGGCCAAGATCACCGGCAACCTGGAGCACGCCGCCTGGAACTCGCTGCGCGAGACCGAGGACGCCCGCTACATCGGCCTGGCCATGCCGCGCTTCCTGGCGCGGCTGCCGTATGGTGCCAAGACCAACCCGGTGGACGAGTTCAACTTCGAGGAGGACACCCAGGGCGCCGACCACAAGAACTACGTGTGGAACAACGCGGCCTATGCCATGGCGGTGAACATCAACCGCAGCTTCAAGCTCTATGGCTGGTGCACCATGATCCGCGGTGTCGAGTCCGGCGGCACGGTCGAGAACCTGCCCTGCCACACCTTCCCGACCGACGATGGCGGCTTCGACATGAAGTGCCCCACCGAGATCGCCATCTCCGACCGCCGTGAGGCGGAACTGGCCAAGGCCGGCTTCGTGCCGCTGGTGCATCGCAAGGGCACCGACCACGCCACCTTCATCGGTGCGCAGTCGCTGCAAAAGGCCCAGGAGTACACCGACGCCGACGCTACCGCCAACGCCAACCTCTCGGCCCGGCTGCCGTATCTGTTCGCCAGCACGCGCTTTGCGCATTACCTCAAGGCCATCGTGCGCGACAAGCTGGGCGCGTTCAAGGAACGCGACGAGATGCAGCGCTGGCTCAACGAATGGATCATGAATTACGTGGACGCCGACCCGGCCAACTCCAGCCAGGAAACCAAGGCACGTCGGCCGCTGGCTGCGGCTGAAGTGGTGGTGGAAGACATCGAAGGCAACCCCGGCTTCTACAGCGCCAAGTTCTTCCTGCGCCCGCACTTCCAGCTCGAAGGCCTGACCGTCAGCCTGCGCCTCGTGGCCAAGCTGCCCTCGGTCAAGGCGGCTGCCTGAGCCCTGTTCCCAACCCTTCATACGAGCCGATCACCATGGCACAAGACATCTTCCTGAAGATCAACGGCATCGACGGCGAGAGCATGGACTCCGCGCACAAGAACGAGATCGAGGTGCTCTCCTGGGACTGGGAGATCCTGCAGGAATCCAACATGCACGCCGGCTCTGGCGGTGGCTCCGGCAAGGCCACCGTCCGTGACCTGAAGTTCCTGCACTTCGTCGACCGTTCCAGTCCCAACCTGATGAAGTTCTGCCTCACCGGCAAGCACATCCCCGAGGCCAAGCTGGTGGTGCGCAAGGCCGGCGGCAATCCGCTCGAGTACCTGAAGATCACCATGAGCGACGTGGTGATCACCGCCGTGGCGCCGGTGGGCAGCAGCGCGGAAGAGCGCATCAAGGAGCGGGTGAACCTCTCGTTCGCCAAGGTCAAGCAGGAGTACACGGTGCAGAACCAGCAGGGTGGCTCCGGCGGCGCCGTGACGGCGGGCTATGACATCAAGCTGAACAAGGAAGCCTGACGCCGGCCTGGACATCCCCAGGCCGTTTCCTGCAGCCAGACCGGCGGCGGCCAGCCGCCGCCGGTCTGGCTGCACCACCTGTTCTTTGCGCGCTAGCCATGCCCATGTTCCCACTCTTGCGCTTGGCTGCTGGCCTTGCGACCGCCTGGCTGCTTGGCATGCCGGCCGCAGCACAGGAAGCCAAGGAGGCCACGAAACTGGTCCTTCAGATCGAGGCCACGGCCCAGGCCAACCCCGACGTGTCCGGAAGACCCTCGCCGGTCAAGGTGCGCGTCTACGAGCTGCAGGACGGCGCCTCGTTCGCTGAGGCCGATTACTTCAGCCTCAACAGCAACGACAAGAGCGTTTTGGCCAGCGATCTGCTGGCCCGCGACGAGTTCATCCTTCGCCCCGGCGAGAGCCGCAGGATCGAGCGCAAGGGCAACCCCAAGACGCAGGCCATCGGCCTGCTGGTGGGCTACTACGACCTGAACAGCACCTGGCGGGTCATCCAGCCGCTGCCCGCAGCGCCTGAAGCGGCCTGGTACCGGGCCTTGCTGCCGAGC
>NZ_CAXFDV010000141.1:0-8390 GCF_964001545.1 uncultured Aquincola sp. | reverse complement strand
AGGGTCGGCCCATCCTGGACGTGGCGCTGGAGCACACCGACCTGCCGCGCGAACGGCTGGCCGAGCTGCTGGACCCGACCCGGCTGACCGAAGGCGGCTGACCCCGCAACCGCCGTCGGCGAGGTCGCCGCCGAAGCTTGCTGCGTTTACGTTTGGGCACAATCGCCGCCCTGCGCAGCATGCAGGGGAGGGGACATGCCCGGTCAGCGGTTCAGCGGCATCAACAGGTGGCACATGGCGTTCGCCCTGGGCGTGACGCCGGCCACGCAAACGCTGCTGCCCTGGCTGCTGGGGCTGTGCCTGGTGGCCGCGGGCGCGGGCTCGCTGGTGCTGCACCGGCGGCTGCGGCGCGAGCAGGCCTTGCGCCGCCAGGCCGAGGCGCAGGCCGCCGAGGCGCGCCAGCTGCTGCACGACATCGCCAACGAACTGCCGGTGGTGGTGTTCCAGCGTGTGGTGGGCAGCCCGGTGAGCCCGT
The DNA here is from genome assembly GCF_964001545.1 of uncultured Aquincola sp. NCBI lineage: Bacteria > Pseudomonadati > Pseudomonadota > Betaproteobacteria > Burkholderiales > Sphaerotilaceae > Aquincola > uncultured Aquincola sp. The sequence goes on along the minus strand of NZ_CAXFDV010000141.1, from coordinate 7,915 downwards.
TCACCTTCGTCGGCCATGGCGTCAAGGAGCTGCTGGGCTGCAGCGCCGAAGAGCTGATGCGCGACCCCGAGGTGCGCTGGCGCTGCATGCACGAAGACGACCTGGCCTGGACGCGCACCTGGGTGGAAGCCTCGCTCACCCACGGCATCGTCGGCAGCATCCACTTTCGCACGCGGGTGGAAGGGCGCGTGCGCTGGGTGGAAGCGCTGACCACCGCCACCCGTCGGCCCGACGGCACGCGCGTGCTGCACGGCGCCTGGCGCGACATCACCGAGCTGGTGGAGGCACAGCACGTGGCCCGCGCGGCGGCCAATGCCAAGAGCGCCTTCCTGGCCAACATGAGCCACGAGATCCGCACGCCGATGAACGCCATCCTGGGCATGGCGCGGCTGGCCCTGGCCAGCGAGATGCAGGAGCGGCCGCGCCGCTATGTGCAAAAGATGGAGCGGGCGGCGCAGTCGCTGCTGGGCATCATCAAGGACATCCTCGACTTCTCGAAGATCGAGGCCGGCAAGCTGGACATGGAGCGCGCGCCCTTCGACCTGCACGAGGTGATGGACAGCCTGGCCAGCATGGTGGGCCTGCAGGCCGAGGAAAAGGGGCTGGAGCTGGTGTTCCTGCTGCCGCCCGAGGTGCCCACCGCGCTGGTGGGCGACGCGCTGCGCCTGGGCCAGGTGCTGGTGAACCTGGGCGGCAATGCGGTCAAGTTCACCGACCGTGGCGAGGTGACGCTGAGCGTGGAGCTGCTGGGCCGCACCGAGCAGCGGGCCACGCTGCGTTTTGCGGTGCGCGACACCGGCGTGGGCATGGACGCGGCCCAGCGCGAGCGGTTGTTTAGGCCCTTCGAGCAGGTGGACAGCTCGGCCTCGCGCCGGCACGGCGGCACCGGGCTGGGCCTGGCCATCTCCAGCCACCTGGTGCGGCAGATGGGCGGGCAGATGGAAGTGCGCTCGCAGCCGCAGCAGGGCAGCGAATTCAGCTTCGCGGCCGAGTTCGAACTGCAGCCGCAGCAGCCCGAGCTGCGCCTGCCCGCGCTGCAGGGGCGCCGCCTGCTGCTGCTGGACGATCATCCCGGTGCACGCGCGGCGCTGACCGACATGGCCAGCAGCCTGGGCATGGTGCCCGAGTGCGCGCAGGACGGCTGGGACCTGCTGCGCCGGGCCACGCTGCAGGCGCAGGCCGGGCAGCCGTATGAGCTGGCGCTGATCGACCGCGACATGCCGGGCATGGACGGCCTGCAGTGCGCCCAGCAGCTGGGCGATGCGCTGCCGGTGGTGCTGCTGACCGCCGGCCTGAACGGCGACGAGCTGCTGCAGCGGCTGCAGCAGGCCGGGGCCCAGCGGCGTCAGGTGCTGGCCAAGCCCGTCACCCCGCTGGGCCTGCGCCGCGCCTGCCTGCAGGCGCTGGGGCTGGCCCCCCCGCCCGCGGCCGATGCCGATGCGGATGAACAAGGCCGCCCGCCCCAGGCCCAGGTGCTGGCCGGCCGCCGGGTGCTGCTGGTGGAAGACAACCTCATCAACCAGGAACTGGCGGCCGAGCTGCTGCAGGGCGCCGGCATGCAGGTGACCGTGGCCGAGAACGGCCAGGACGCGCTGGAGCGGCTGCAGCGGCTGGACTTCGACGTGGTGCTGATGGACTGCCAGATGCCGGTGATGGACGGCTACGAGGCCACCCGCGCCATCCGCGCCCAGCCGCGCTGGGCCCAGCTGCCGGTGATCGCGATGACCGCCAACGCGATGGCCAGCGACCGCGAGCGGGCCTTTGCCGCGGGCATGGACGACCACATCGCCAAGCCGATCGACGTGCCCCGCATGTTCGAGGTGCTGGCCCGCTGGCTGGGCCCCGGCGGCACGCCGCGCGCCCTGGTGCCGCCGCCGCCGGCCGATCCGCTGTCGGCGGTGCCCGGGCTGGACCTGGCGGTGGGCCGTGCCTCGGCCGGCCACAACGAGCCGCTGTACCGGCGGCTGCTGCTGCGCTTTCGCGAGATGCACCGCAGCTTCGGCGCGCAGATGCAGGAGGCGCTGGCCAGCGACCCGGTGAAGGCGCGGCGCCTGGCCCACGACCTGCGCAGCGTGGCGGGCGCTTTGGGCATGGGCCCGCTGTCTCAGGCGGCCGGGCGGCTGGAAGAAGCCGCGCGGGAAGGCGCCGGCCAGGCGCAGGCCCTGGCCGCGGTGCTGGCGCTGCTGCAACCCTTGATCGAGGCGCTGGACCGGCTGCCGCCCACCGAGCCGGGCTGACCGGCGGGCCGGCGCCTCAGCGCGCGGTGCCGGGCGCCGGCCGCGCCGGGATGCGGGCCATGCCTTCGCACGGATCGCCGCGCGGCGCGGCCGGGGTGAACAGCGCCAGGTCGAAGGCGGCGCCCGGGGCCTCGCCGGCTTCCAGCAGGCCGATGGCCACGCTGCGGCCCTGCCAGGCCGCCGGCAGCCAGCGCGGCACGCCGATGTCGCGCCGCACATGGCCATTGCCGGCCAGCAGCACCGCGCCGGGCGCCGCATGGGCCACCAGCTGGCGCGCCATGAACTGGTCGCGCGCCACCTGGGCCCGCATCAGCTGGCGGGCCAGGGAGGCGTCCACCTGGCCGCAGTGGCTGGCCACGATGGCATCGGCCTGGGCCTGGGCAATGTCGGCCGGCACCGCGGCGTCGAAGCCGGCGGCCTCCAGGCCTTGCGCGACGATGCGGCGCGTGTCGGTGCGCGACACGTTGGCCGCCACCAGCGGCAGCCGGTACTGCAGCGCCAGCGCGATGAAGGGGCGGTAGAAGGTCCAGTCCCAACCCGTGCGGCCCTGCGGCCAGCCGGCGTCGATCACCGCATCGGGCTGCGCGCCGGCGCTGGCCATCGCGGCGTCGATGGCGCTCTGGCGCTCACGGTCGAACTGCTCCATCAGCAGCGCAGGCCGCGCGCCGTCCGCCAGCAGGCGGCCAAGCGCCTGCGCCCGCAGCCGGTGCTGCTCGGGGTTGTCGTGCACCTCGCCCAGCAGCACCAGCGGCTGCGAGGCCAGCGCGGCCTGCAGCCGCTGCGCGGGATCGGCGCCGTCGGCCGGGCCGGCGGGCGTCGGCGTGGCGGTGGCGCAGCCGGCCAGCAGGGCCGCGGGTGCGGCCACCATCGCGCGCACCAGGCGGCGCCGCGCGGGCCAGGGCGTGTTCAGCGAAGAAGGGATGACGGGCATGCCGGACTCCAGGGCGCAGGAGCGCCGCTCAGCCGGAGCATCGCACGCCAGGCCGCAGGCGCCGTGCGCCGCGGGCCGGTTTCAGTGCCAGCGGCTGCGTGGTGGCGTGGCCGGGCTGGCGCCCGTGTCGGCCGGCGGTGGCGCTTCGGCCTCAGGCTGCGCGGCGCCATGCGCCGGCAGCGGCTCCGGCGCGCCGGAGCCGCCCAGCGCGCGGGAGGCCTGGCCCAGCAGCCGCGCCACCTCGTGGAAGGCGGCGGGCTCGAAGCGCAGCGTGAGCGAAGGCAGGCTCAGGTGCACAACGCCGCAGCCGGGGCAGGCGCTGACGTGGCACAGCGGTGACGAGGCCAGCGTGGCCAGGTCGTCGTCGGCATGAAAGGGGTGGGCGGGCATCGGCAGGCTCGGTGGTCGGGCGCGCGGCGGCCAGCCCAGGTGGAAGGGCTTGTGTTTATTTCGTGAGGATGAGCTTGCCCAGCGCGGTCAAGCGCAGGCGGTAGACCGAGCCGTAGTGCTCGATCTGCACCTCATTGGCGCCGTCCAGCAGCGTGCGGCTGGTGAGCGTGCGCGGCGGCACCGACTGCGGTGCCAGGTGGTGGTGGGCGGCCGACCCGGTGTCGGCACGGAAGGGCGAAGGAACCGGGGTCAGGTGGTGTTGCATGGCCCCACTATAAACGCGAATCGTTCGCATTTGAAGTGGTTGGCACGCCGCCGTGGTTATCGGGTGTTTCAGGCGGCCGCAGCCGCGTGGTTGTCGGGTGCGCGCTCGCCGGCCCAGGGGTGCAGCGCAGGCGCTGCACCCAGCGCCTGCCAGCCGCCGGGGCCGGCCACCAAAGCGGCGCCCTCGGCGGTGGCCAGCGCATAGGCCTCGCCATGCGCCTGCGTGCCGTGCCAGGCGCCATCGGCCGCCCAGGTGGCCACCGCATCCACCCGCGGGCAGCTGACGTGGAAGCCGGCCGGCGTGGCGCAGATGTCGCCGCCGTAGCCACCCAGCGGTCGCGGCGTGGGCAGCGCCACCAGCTGTGGCTCGCCGGCGGCGGCGCGGGCCCCGCGCAGCACGGCCAGCACCGGCGCGGCCTGTTGCACGGCGGGGTCGTCGTGCTGGGCCTGCAGCGCGATACCCAGGTCGTCGCCGCGCCAGGCCAGGTGGCGCAGGCTCAACCGGCGGTCGGCCAGCCGCCACTGGCCGGTGATGCGGCCGCTGTCGGCGGCGATGCGCACGATGGACGAATCCATCGCCTCCAGGTCGATCTTCAGGCGGCCGGTTTCGGGCCGCGTGGCCACGCCGCCGTTGGCCACGAACAGGTGGCCGCGGCCATCGGCCAGCAGCATGTGGTTGTCGGTGCCGCCGGTGGGCCATTCGGCCAGGCGTTCCAGTGTCTGCGGGTGGCGGCGGGCCAGCACGCCGGCGCCGGTGTCCAGGTCGCTTTCGGTGGTGTAGACGTGGCCGCCCCACAGCTGCGCATGACCGCTGAAGGCGCGGTCGCCGTCGATCCAGTGCCACTGCGGTGGCGCGCTGCGCGCCGGGTGCCAGCGCAGCAGCCATTCGCCGGGCCGGCGCGCGGCCACCAGCACGCCGCCATCGGGCAGCGGCAGCAGCCCATGGGCGCGGGTGGGCACGTCGATCAGCGCCTCGACCTGGCAGGGCGCGCCTTCGGCGGCGGCCAGCCGCACGCAGCCCACCTGGTGCCGGCCATCGGGCAGGTCCCAGGCGGTGAACAGGCGCGTGGCGCCCGGCGCAGCCACGGCCAGGCGGGGCAGCATGCTGGCGCCGCCCAGTGCGGCCAAGGCCTGCAGCAGCTGGCGACGGCGCCAGCCCCTGGCAACCGCTGGGGCGCGCGAGCGCAGCGAGCTTGGAGGCGCCAATTCAGTCACCGTCGGCATCGGTGAATCCAAGGGCTACTTGCAAGGCAGGTGCAATGCGCTTTTCCAGCAGCGACTTCAGCGCGCCCAATTCGCGCGCGGCGGCCAGTGGCGCTTCGGTGCGGGCTGGCGCAGCGCCGTTGCCCAGCCGCTCGATGGCCTGGCCGGTGCGGGTCACCTGCGCCGCCAGTTCGTCGGCCAGCGGGTTCAGGCCGCGGCCGCGCAGGTAGGCCTCCACCGGCACCAGGCCTTCGCCCAGCGGCCGTGCCGGCCCGGCGCTCAGCGCCGCCAGCGACTGCCAGCGCGCCTGCCAGGCCTGCGCGGTGGCCGCAGCGGCCTGCCGGGTGTAGGCCACCGGCCGGCCTTCGGCCGAGCGGATGGGTTTTTCGATGTCGGCCCAGCGCAGCCGCTCGATGCCGCCCAGCCACTGATTGATGAACTCGCCGAAGGCGTTGGACGCGGCTTCGCCGTCTTCGTCCCACTCGCGGCCGGCCAGCGCCTGGAAGTCGGCCTCGATGGCCGCCGCTTCGCGCTGCAGGTCGGCCGCCACCGCCTGCGCAAAGCGGCATTCGGCGCTGCCCGGCGCGGCCGGCTGGGTGAACAGCAGGTATTCCAGCGCCGGCAGCCCCTTGGCTGGCGAGCCCACGCGGGCCATGCCGTCGGCATCCGTCGGCGCCGCCTTCACCGAGCGGGCGATCAGCTCCGGCCGCGCCGGCTGGAAGTCGATGCGCCGGGCGCTGCGCCGCTCCACCAGCGGGCCGATCTGCACCGCGCTCAGCCGCTCCCAGGCCACCATGGCTTCGCGCCAGCGGGCGCGGGCCGCGTCCAGCGCCTGGGCGCCGCTGGCCGCGCAGCCCTGCTGCAGCGCCGGCACCAGCGCGGCGCTGGCCTGGGTGAAGGCCTGCGCCTGCGGCTGGTAGTGCTGGCGATACAGCGCTTCCAGCGCGTGCACGGGCGTGTAGAAGGGCACGGCCACGTCGGAGGCTGGCGCGGCCTGGGCGGCTGAAGCCAGCAGCAGGGCGGCAGCCGCCAGCGGGCGGAAGAGGGCGGTTGGCAGCATCACAGCGACTCCACGAACTTGACCAGGGCTTCGCGCTCGGGCTTGTTGAGCTTGAGCACGGCGTCGCGGCTGGCCTGTGCCTCGCCGCCGTGCCACAGCACCGCTTCCAGCACGCCGCGCGCCCGCCCGTCGTGCAGCAGCCGCGTGTGGCCGTTGACGTCGCGGATCAGTCCCACGCCCCACAGCGGCGGCGTGCGCCACTGGCTGCCGCTGGCGCGGTAGTCGGGCCGGCCATCGGCCAGTTCCGGGCCCATGTCGTGCAGCAACAGGTCGGTGTAGGGGCGGATCTCCAGGCCCTTGAGCGCCGGGCTCGACAGCCGCGGAAAGCGCTCGGCCAGCGCGGCGTCGCCGGTGGTGTAGCTGGGCCGGTGGCAGGCGGCGCATTGCAGCTGCGCGAACAGCTTTTCGCCGCGCAGCACCTGGGCATCGTTGACCTGCCGCCGCGCCGGCGGTGCCAGGGTGGCGGTGTAGAACACCACCTGGGCCAGCGTGTCGTCGTCGATCTCCGGGCCGCCGTCCTTGCCGCCGTGCGGGGCGGCGCTGCAGTCCGATTGCGTGGTGCTGCAGGCCTCGGTGGGAAACGCGCTGGAGGTGATGCCCATGTCGCCGATGAAGGCGCCGGCCGTCTGGTGCGCCACCGTGGCCACGTTGGCCTTCCAGCCGAAGCGGCCCGGCATCGTGCGCTGGGCAAAGGCGTCCCACACCTCGTTCACCTGGCCCTTGATCGGGCCCGGCGCGGCGGCCTGGCGCTGCGCATTGGCGCGGATCTCGGCCTCAGGGATGGCTTCCAGCAGCCCCATGCCGATGACCTGCGGTGCGATGCGCGGGCTCAGCATCACGCCTTCACCCAGCGGGCCGTAGCCCAGCTCGTCGATCTGGTAGTGCGGCTTTTGCAGCTCGAAGGGCGTGCCGTCGGCAAAGCGGCCCTTGACGGGCGTGGTGCGGATGCGCACCTGGCCCTCGGGCTTCACGCCGCGGATGGCGGCATTGTTCAACTGGTCGCCGTACACCGGGTCGGGGTTGGGCGCACCGTGCTCGCCCACGCCGGGGATCGACAGGCGCATCAGCAGCGCCACCGGCTGCTCGGTGTTCAGGCCGTTGCGAAAGTCGGGCGGCGCGCCGCGGCCGTCCTGCACATGGCAGCCGCCGCACGAGCGGGCGATGAAGTGCGGCCCCAGCCCGTCGCGCGCCTGGGTGGACGAAGGCGCCTCCACCCAGTTGCGGCGGAAGAAAGAGTTGCCGATGACGAAGCGCGTGCGTTCTTCGTCGCTGAGGTTGGCGGCCGGAAAGCTGAAGGCATTGCGGCCGGTGGCGTACACCGTGGCCGCGCCCGCGGTGGCGGCGCGCTGGTCGCCGGCAGCTGCGCTGGCGGCCTTGGCCGGGCTGGCGCCGGGCCCCGCCTGCGCGGGCAGGCCCGCCGCCAGTGCCAGCACCAGCGCCCCCGGCGCGGCCAGCAGCGGCGCCTTCACGGGTTCACCAGCGTCAGCTGCGTGATGCCCACCGCCGAGGCCGCGGCCACCAGGTCCTTGGACTGCTGCACCAGGCTGTCGATCACGGTCTTGATGCGGCGGCGGCCGGGCGCGTTGTCGTCGCCCAGGATCTCGCGGTCGAAGGGCGCGCGGATCTCGCGCGCGGCGGCCACCGACTGCGAGATCTGCCGCGTGGTGCGTTCGGCCACCGCCGGGTCCTTGGCCTGCACCAGGTCGCGCAACGAAGGGCCTTGCAGCGTGCTGCCGTCGCGGCGGCGGTACTGGCCCAGCCACACGTTCTCGATGCCCAGCGCGTTGTTCACCGCGTCGCGGTGGGTGTTGTCGGAAAAGCAGGAGTGCT
>NZ_CAXFDV010000140.1:0-20098 GCF_964001545.1 uncultured Aquincola sp. | reverse complement strand
GTGCCGGTCTCGGTGGACGGCCAGCGCAGCCGGGTGCGCAGCCCAGCCGCTCAATGAGCCGGCGACTCGATCCCGCCGCCACGCGCCGCCAGCTGCTGGTCCTGGGCCTGGGCCTGGCGGCCGCGCTGCCGCTCGCCGCGCGGGCCGCCGGGCCTGCCCACAAGCTGCGCATCGGCTTCCAGAAGTCGTCGACGCTGATGATCTTCTTGAAGTCGCGCGGCACGCTGGAAAAGGCGCTGGCGCCGCTGAACGTGGCGGTGTCGTGGCACGAATTTACCTCGGGCCTGCCGCTGCTGGAGGCGCTCAACATCGGCGCCATCGACCTCAGCGCCGACGTGGCCGATGCGGTGCCGCCTTTTGCGCTGGCGGCCGGGGCCAAGCTCACTTACGTGGCCATCGAAACCCCGTCGCCGCAGGCGCAGGCCATCGTGGTGCGCAGCAACTCGCCCATCACCAGCGTGGCCCAGCTGAAGGGCCAGAAGGTGGCTTTCGCCAAGGGCGCCGGCGCGCACTTCTTGCTGCTGGAAGCGCTAGCGGCCCACGGCCTCAGCGTGCGCGACATCGAGCCGGCCTACCTGAGCCCGGCCGATGGCCGCGCGGCCTTTGAAGGCGGCAACGTGGCCGCCTGGGTGATCTGGGACCCGTTCCTGGCGGCGGTGCAGCGCCAGGCCGGCGCCCGCATCCTGGTCGATGGCACGCGCCTGTCGGCCTACCGGCGCTTCTACCTGGCCGCCACGCCGTATGCACAGCGGCGCGGTGACGTGCTGGCCACGGTGTATGCCGAGCTGCAGCGCGCCGGCGAGTGGATCAAGCAGAACCCGGGGCCGGCGGCCGAATGGCATGCACCGGTGATCGGCCTGGACGCCGCCACCGTGGAGGCCGCCAACCTGCGCCGCAGCTACCGCGTGCAGCCGGTGGATGGCGAGGCGCTGGCCGAGCAGCAGCGCATCGCCGATGCCTTCGTGCAAGCGCAGATCCTGCCGTGCAAGCTGTTGATCGCCGAGTCTCCGGTGTGGCGACCGGCGTGATCATCGCTGTGCCTGGGCGGCACACTGTGAATGCCACCGAATGCGAGGCCCTTGGCCGCAATCGCCATTGGTATGACTTTGGGCTTGGTCCGGGCGATGGTGTTACCGCCGGCTCCGCTCGCGAGCGCAAGGGTTGTCTGAGCCTCGCGTGTGAGAGATGAGGTTGCGTTGCTCGAGCATTGCTGCCGGGCTCCCAGCGTTCGAAGATCAGACCCATGAGTAGGAGGAGATGAAAAAGCATCACTTCATATTTGGTCTTCCAGAGCGGCGCCTTTTCTGCCATGAGTGAACAGCCGTCTTCTTGCTGACTAACTTCGCGATGAGTTCAACCGCCGATCTGCGGGAACTGATCGACAGAATTGTTTATTCGAGCTACCCTGTAGCTGCATCGAGAGTTGGCTTCACGGACCAAGTTCGGCGACGTGCGGCGCATCGCGAAACCCCTGGAAAGGCCAGTGATGAAGTTATTTATAGATGGTGCTGAGCGCGATCGCCGAGAGCGTAAGCTCGGCGCCGTTGTTGGTGGTTGCGCAGCGATTTTTGGGCTGGGAATCCCGCTACTCGGTTGGCTAATTGCTCTGATGATTACCGGACGAATGTGCGCCCAGGCGTACATCAACTCATCTAGCCGAGCGTTGGACATCCTCTTGTCATTGTTTGGCTTCCTGGCCTATGGCGCGATAGTTGTGTTGACCTTTTTCATTCCGGGAAAGAACTCTTTCCTGATGTGCGTTCTCCCCGCTGCTTGGGGCGCAATTTGGCTTTGGATTGCGCAGGCACGCTTCTCCTTTTTTGATTGAGTGGCCCTCTCCTTGGCATCGCTTGTGGCTCGGAGGCACTCAGGCCACCGCTCCGGTGCAGGGGACGTCGGCGCATGCCTCGTCAGTCTGCTTTGTTGCCTTGAAGGCGCTAACAAGTGTCTGGGTGTGCTCCTTGGTGGGACTGCGGCGTGATCCTCACACTGTGTGAAGCCGGCTGAGCAGAGCTTGGCAAGTGAGGTCATCGATGTACCTCGGCGTGTGATGGCGGGTGGGTGTTGATGTGAACCTACCGTCGCTTTGGTGCATGGTGCGCGTCTGCCCCAACACGAGCAGCGTGCGCTCGTTCAGAGCTTGAAAGTTCGCGTCTTGTCTACTTTTTTCAGGGGGCTGGTGACGCGTGGGGCGACGTTCCTGTTTGCCAACGTTGCGCCAGCGATGCTGCTACCGAGACTGCTGGGCAACACGCTCTACATCGGCAGCTCTGTGGCGCGATTTCGTCAATTGGTGCTGGCCTTGCTGACCCGTTCGGGCCTGGCGCTGCGGATGTCTTTCATTCTTTTGTTGCTCGGGCCGTAGATTTGCCTGATCGATCAGTCGATGCGCGTGTAGCGCAGCTCCAGCTGGTTGTTGGCGCGGTGCACGGTGTTGACGTTGTCGCGCACCGCCCAGGGCGTGACCTGGTGGTGCAGCGGGATCAGCGCCACATCGTCCTGCGCCAGCTTCAGGGCCTGCCGCAGGGTGTCCGTGCGGCGCTGCGGGTCGGCCTCGGTCTTCAGCCGGTCGATCAGCGTGTCCAGCGCTGGGTTGCTGTAGCGGCCGTAGTTCCAGTTGCCGTCGGCGCCCGTGCCCACGGTGCGCACCAGCGACTGCAGCGTGTACAGCGCATCGAAGGTGGGCACGCCCCAGCCGAACAGGTACAGGCTGGTGTCGTTGCGGGCGATCTTCTGGAAGAAGGTGGTGGCCGGCTGCGCATTCAGCCGCGCGGTGATGCCCACGCGCGCGAAGTAGCTGGTCAGCGCCTTGCAGATCTCTTCGTCGTTCACGTAGCGGTTGTTGGGGCAGTCCAGCGTCACTTCAAAGCCGTTGGGGTAACCCGCTTCGGCCAGCAGCGCCTTGGCCTTGGCCGGGTCGTAGGGCAGGCGGCGGTCGCCCTCGGCCGTCCAGCCTGCCACCTGCGGCGCCACGTAGGCACCCGCCGGTTGTGAGAGGCCGCGCATCACCACACGCTGCAGCGTGAAGGCATCGATGGCGTGGTACAGCGCCTGCCGCACCCGCAGGTCCTTGAAGGGGTTGCGGCCCTTCACGCTGGCGTAGGCCAGCTCGTCGCGCTGCTGGTCCATGCCCAGGAAGATGGTGCGGAACTCGGGCCCTTCGATCAGCTTGACGCCCGGCGTGTTGCGCAGCTTCTGAATGTCTTGCGTGGCGGGGTCGAGCACGAAGTCCACCTCGCCCGACAGCAGCGCCGCCAGCCGGGTGGCGTCGGACGCGATGGGCTGGAACACCACCTCGGTGACGTTGCCCTGCATCTTGCCCCACCAGTTCGGGTTGGCCACCAGCACGGTGCGTGCATCGGCCTGCGTGCTCTTGAGCATGTAGGGGCCGGTGCCGTTGGCATTGCGCACCGCGAAGGTCTCTTCGCGCTGGGCGAAGTTCTGCGGCTTGTCCACCTTGTTCTTCAGCGCCCAGGCGCGGCTCATGATGCGCACCATGGTCAGCTGGCGCAGCAGCACCGGGTTGGGTGCGGCCAGGCGCAGCTCCACCGTGCTGTCGTCGATGCGCTGGATGCTCTCCACGCCCGCCAGGTAGGCCTTGATGCCCGAGCTGGGCGCCTGCGCCCGCTCCAGCGAAAACACCACGTCGTCGGCGGTGAAGGGCGTGCCGTCGTGAAAGCGCACGCCGCTGCGCAGCTTGAAGCGCCAGGTGCGTGCATCGGGCTGGCTCCATTGCGTGGCCAGGCCCGGTTCGATGTTGAAGCCCTGGTCGTAGTGCACCAGCGCATCGTGGGTATAGGCGGCAAAGGCCGTGGCCGGCCCGACGTTCAACGCATGCGGATCGAAGGTCAGCACGTCTCCCTGGGCGGTCCAGCGGAAGGTCTTGGCCTGCAGCGGCAGCGCAGCGGCCAGGGCGATGCCGCAGGCCAGCAGGCCGGCGCGCAGGGCGGAGGTCTTGAAGAGGTGTCGCATGAGATCGCGCAGCGATGGGAAGAGGGCGCGCATTGTGGCCAATGCGCGCGGCATGCCCAACGGCGCTTTGTGCATGACCTCATGCGGGGGCACGGTCATATCGACATGCCAACAAAGCGCAAGGCCAAACGGGCCGGGACTTCCAGAATTTGCCGACCCCCCTCATGAGCCTGGATGCTCGCCGCGACCGTGACCTACCGACTGTCCCTGCTCGACAAGAGCCCCATCCCCGAAGGCGCGCATGCGGCGGCGGCCTTGCGCCACACCGTGGCCCAGGCGCAGCGGGCCGAGGCGCTGGGCTACCACCGCTACTGGCTGGCCGAGCACCATGCCTCGCCGCTGCTCGCCGGCTCGGCGCCCGAGGTGCTGGTGGCCTACCTGCTGGCGCGCACCTCGCGCATCCGCATCGGCTCGGGCGGCGTGATGCTGCAGCACTACAGTGCCTACAAGGTGGCCGAGGTGTTCAAGGTGCTGGCCGCGCTGGCACCCGGCCGTGTCGATCTGGGCGTGGGCAAGGCGCCGGGCGGGCTGCCGCTGTCCACCCGCGCGCTGCAGGCCTACCACGATGCGGCGCGCAAGCCCGGCTTTGAAGAGCAACTGATGGAGCTGGCCGGCTTCTTGCGCAACCAGCTGCTGGCCGCGCATCCGCTGGCCGAGGCGGTGGCCACGCCGGTGCCGCCGCTGGCGCCTTCGCGCTTTCTGCTGGGCGGCAGCGTGCAAAGCGCCCAACTGGCCGCGCGCCATGGCTGGCAGTTCGTCTACGCCGGGCACTTCAATGGCGACCCGGTCAACATCGAGCAATCGCTGCGCGCCTATGCCGATGCCAGCGGCCGCAAGGGCCTGCTGGCGGTGTATGCCTTCGCCGCCGACACCGAAGAGGCCGCGCAGGCCCAGGTGGGCGCCTTGCGCAGCTACCGGCTGCACCTGCCCGATGGCCGCAGCGTCAAACTGGCCACGCTGGAAGCAGCCGCCGAGTTCGCCCGCCAGGCCGGCCACACCGACTACCGCACCGAAGAGCGCCTGCCGCAGGTGATCGCCGGCACGCCCGAGCAGGTGCGTGCAGAGCTGGATGCGCTGAGCCGCCGCCACGGCGTCGACGAATTCGTGATCGACACCCCGGTGCCCGGCTTTGCCGAGCGCCGTGCCTCCATCGAGCTGCTGGCCGGCGCCACGCAGACGGTGGAAGCCTGAAAGCCCCGAGGAGCCCCGATGAGCCACACCCCCATCCCCTTCGGTCTGATGCTGCAAGGCGCGGGCGGCCACATGAACGCCTGGAAGCACCCCAGCGGCCCGGCCGATGCCAGCGTCAACCTGCAGCACTACCTGCGCATCACCCAGCAGGCCGAGGCCGCCGGCATCGCCTTCGCGTTCGTCGCCGACGGCCTCTACATCAACGAGAAGTCGATCCCGCATTTCCTCAACCGCTTCGAGCCGCTGACGCTGCTGTCGGCGCTGGCCGTGGCCACCACGCGCATCGGCCTGGCGGGCACCGTCAGCACCTCGTACAGCGACCCCTTCACCGTGGCGCGGCAGTTCGCTTCGCTCGACCTGCTGAGCGGCGGGCGAGCGGGCTGGAACGTGGTCACTTCGCCGCTGGAAGGCAGCGGCCTCAACTACAGCCGCCCGCACCCCGAGCATGCGCTGCGCTACGAGATCGCCGACGAGTACCTGGCTGTCACCCAGGGCCTGTGGGACAGCTGGGACGACGATGCCTTCGTGCGCGACCGCGCCACGGGCCGCTTCTTCGACCCCGCCAAGCTGCACACGCTGAACCACCGCGGCCGCTTCTTCCAGGTGGCCGGGCCGCTGAACATCCAGCGCTCGGCCCAGGGCCAGCCGGTGATTTTCCAGGCCGGCTCGTCCGATGCCGGCATCGGCCTGGCGGGCAAATACGCCGATGCGGTGTTCACCCATTCGCCCAACCTGGACGACACCCGCAGCTTCCTGCGCCAGGTCAAGGCCAGTGCGGTGGCCCAGGGCCGGCAGGCCGAGGACGTGAAGGTGTTCCCCGGCATCGGCCCCATCGTGGCCGCCACGCGGGCCGAGGCCGAGGCCAAGTTCGAGGCCATCCGCCAGCTCATCACCATCGACGAGGCGCTGGCCTACCTGGGCCGCTACTTCGACCACCACGACTTCAGCCAGTACCCGCTGGACGAACCCTTCCACGAGCTGGGTGAGATCGGCCGCAACAGCTTCCGCTCCACCACCGACCGCATCAAGGCCGATGCCCGTGCCCATGGCAAGACGCTGCGCCAGGTGGCGCTGGAGCAGGCCACGCCGCGGCCGCAGTTCGTGGGCACCGGGCCCGAGGTGGCCGATGCCTTGATCCGCTGGGTGGACGAAGGGGCGGCGGATGGCTTCATCCTCGGCTTTCCGGTGCTGGCCCAGGGCCTGGCCGACTTCATCGAGTTCGTGATCCCGGCGCTGGAAGCGCGCGGCCGCTGGCAGCGTACGCTCCCCGGCCACACGCTGCGCGACCATCTGGGCCTGCCGCGCAAGGCCAGCCGGCATGCGGCCGGCAGCCAGGCCGCAGCGGCGCAACAGGCGGCGTGATGGGCAGCTCCTTGCGACAGACGCTGGCGCGCGGCGAAGCGCTGCGCGTGGCCACCCAGCTGCAGGACTGGGCCGATGAGTTCATCGCGCTGCGCCGCGACATCCACCGCCACCCCGAGCTGGCCTACCAGGAGCACCGCACCGCCGAGCTGGTGGCCGACCGCCTGCGCGCCTGGGGCTACGAGGTGGCCACCGGCATCGCCGGCACCGGCGTGGTGGGCACGCTGCGGCGGGGCGATGGCCCGCAGCGCCTGGGCCTGCGCGCCGACATGGATGCACTGCCCATCACCGAGGCCACCGGCCTGCCCTACGCCAGCCTGCGGCCCGGCGTGATGCATGCCTGCGGCCATGACGGACACACTGCGGTGCTGCTGGCGGCGGCCCGCTACCTGGCGGAGCAGGGCTGCTTCAGCGGCACGCTGCAGCTGATCTTCCAGCCCGCCGAGGAGATGGGCGCAGGCGCCCAGCGCATGATCGACGAGGGCCTGTTCGAGCGCTTTCCGGTGGATGCGGTGTTCGGCCTGCACAACTGGCCCTGCGTGGCGGCGGGTCACATCGGCTGCGTCAACGGGCCGGCCATGGCCTCGGTCGACCAGGCCACCATCACCGTGCGTGGCCGCGGCGGCCACGGCGCCATGCCGCACGAAGCCGTGGACCCGGTGGTGGCCACCGCCCATGTGATCACCGCGCTGCAAAGCGTGGTCTCGCGCAACGTCGATCCGCTGGACATGGGCGTGGTGACGGTGGGCATGCTGCAAGGCGGCATCGCGCCCAACGTCATCCCCGACAGCGTGGAACTCAAGCTCACCACCCGGGCCTTCCGGCCCGAGGTGCGGGCGCTGCTGCAGCAGCGGGTGCCGGCGCTGGCCCGTGCGCAGGCCGAGAGCTTCGGCGCCACCGCCGAGGTGGTGTTGCGGCCCGGCTACCCGCCGGTGATCAACCACGACGCCGAGACCGACCTGGCCCGCCGCGTGGCCGAGCAGACCTTCGGCCCCGGCGTGGTGGAAGCCGGCTTCAAGCCCCGCACCGCCAGCGAAGACTTCGCCTACATGCTGCAGGCGCGGCCGGGCGCCTACCTCTTCTTCGGCAACGGCGACGGCCCGCCGCTGCACAGCCCCAGCTACGACTTCAACGACGGCGTGCTCGTGCCCGCGGCCACCTACTGGGTGCGCCTGGCCGAGACCTTTCTGCAGGAGCCAGAACAATGAGCACCCCCGCCGATGCCTTCCTCTACACCACGCTGCGCGATCCGCTGGCCTGGCCGCTGATCGACGAGCTGAGCCACGAGTACCAGAGCCGCTACGGCGACTTCTACGAACGCAGCGGCGAGCCGCGCGAGATGGAGAAGTACCCGCCCGAGGTGTTCACACCGGCGCAGGGCGGCAACTTCCTGCTGCTGCTGCGCGGCGGTCAGGCGGTGGCCGGAGGCGCCTTCAAGCGTCTGGACGAGACCACCGCCGAGTTCAAGCGCATCTGGACGCGCCACGACCTGCGCCGCCAGGGCCTGGCGCGGCGGGTGCTGATCGAGCTGGAGGCGCAGGCCGCGCGCCAGGGCTATGAGCGGGTGTACCTCACCACCGGCTTCCGCCAGCCCGAAGCCACGGGCCTTTACCTCACGCACGGCTACACCGGGCTCTTCGATCCCGATGCCGACCTGGAGGCGCTGCGCCGCCTGCCCTTTGAAAAGTTCATCACGGCCGCCGTCCCGGGCCTGGTTCAACGAGCCACTGCCGCGGCCTGAGCGCCGCAGGAGACCTGCCATGACCACGCTGCCTTCCCCCGGCCTGCCGCCGCCGGCCTTGCCCGCCCGCGGCGACTTCCATCATCTGCGCGTGGTGCCGGCGCGCTACCCGGCGCGCACCATCGGCACCCTCGTGGCCGCGGCCATCATCGTGCTGGTGCTGCACTCGGTGTTCACCAATGAGCGCTGGGGCTGGGGCGTGTTCGCCGAATGGTTCTTTGCCGAGCCGGTGCTGGTGGGCCTGGGCCGCACGCTGCTGCTCACCGCGCTGGGCGCGCTGTTCGGCTTTTTCCTGGGCACGCTGCTGGCGCTGGCGCGGGTGTCGCGCTCGCCGCTGCTGTCGGGGCTGAGCTGGGTGTACGTGTGGATCTTCCGGTCCATCCCGCTCATCGTGCTGCTACTCATCATCAACAACCTGGGCTACCTGTACGCCACCATCACGCTGGGCATCCCGGGCACACCCTTCACCTTCTTCAGCTGGCCCACCACGCAGCTCATCAGCCCCTTCGTGGCGGCGCTGCTGGGGCTCACGCTCAACCAGGCGGCGTTTTCGTCCGAGATCATCCGCGGCGGCATCCTGTCGGTGGACCAGGGCCAGCTGGAGGCCGCAGCCGCGCTGGGCCTGTCGCGCCGGCGGCAAATCTCGCGCATCGTGCTGCCGCAGGCCATGCGCTCCATCCTGCCGCCGGCCTTCAACGACATCATCGGCCTCGCCAAGGGCACCTCCAACGTCTACATCCTGGCGCTGCCCGAGCTGTTCTACACCATCCAGATCATCTACCGGCGCAACCTGGAAGTGATTCCGCTGCTGATGGTGGCCACCGTGTGGTACCTGGCCATCCTGACGGTGTTGTCGGTGGTGCAGCACCAGGTGGAGCGGCACTATGCCAAGGGCGCGCTGCGCAATCCGCCGCCTTCGCTGTTCTCCAGGCTGGCGGCCCGCTGGGCGCGGCGCGGCGCGGGCAGTGCACCGGCCACGGACGCTGCTGAAGTCGCCAACGCCGCCGCCGGGCCGTCGCCCACCGCGCGCCGCTGGACCGGCAGCCGCACCACCGGTGGCGAGGTGACGCTGCACGGCGTCAGCAAGCGCTACGGCGCGCTGAAGGTGCTGGACGACGTCAACCTCACCATTCCGCGCGGCAGCGTGACGGTGATCCTGGGCCCCAGCGGATCGGGCAAGAGCACGCTGCTGCGCAGCATCAACCACCTGGAGCGGGTGGACGCCGGCTTCATCGCCATCGACGGCCAGCTGATCGGCTACCGCCAGGAGGCTGACGCGCTGCACGAGCTGTCGGAACCGCAGATCCTGCAACGCCGGGTCGACGTGGGCATGGTGTTCCAGAACTTCAACCTGTTCCCGCACCTCACGGTGCTGGAGAACCTGGTGGAAGCACCGGTGTCGGTGCGCGGCGTGCCGCGCGCGCAGGCCGAGGCCGAAGCCCATGAACTGCTGGCCCGCGTGGGTCTGGCCGACAAGGCGCAGGCTTATCCGCGCCAGCTGTCGGGCGGCCAGCAGCAGCGGGTGGCCATCGCGCGGGCGCTGGCCCTCAAGCCCAAGGTGCTGCTGTTCGACGAGCCCACCTCGGCGTTGGACCCCGAGCTGGTGAACGAGGTGCTGGACGTGATCAAGGAGCTGGCCCGCAGCGGCGCCACCCTGGTCATCGTCACCCACGAGATCGGCTTTGCGCAGGAGGTGGCCGACACCGTGGTCTTCATGGAGCAGGGCCGTGTGCTGGAGGTGGGTTCGCCGGCCCAGGTGTTCCACACGCCCAGCCATGCGCGTACCGCGGCCTTCCTGGCCAAGGTGCTGTAAACCTCAATTTCAACTGAACTTGAACATGATGCTTTCCCTCGTTCGTCGTGGCCTGTCGGCCGCTCTCCTGGCCCTGCCGCTGCTGGGCCTGCACTTGCCCGCCGCCGCGCAATCGCCCGACTTAAGCCCCGAGCAGGCCGGCCGCCCCCGTTCACAGCCCGTGCCCGAGGCCCTCAAGCTGCTGCCCAAGGACTTCAAGTTCGTCAAGGACGGCGTGCTGACCGTAGGCACCACCACCGGCCGGCTGCCTTTCGGCGCCTATGCGCTGGACAACAAGACGCCGGTGGGCAATGCGCCAGACATCGCGCAGCTGGTGGCCGACAGCCTGGGCCGCAAGCTCGAGCTGGTGAGCGTGGCGTGGGCCGACTGGCCGCTGGGCCTGCAAAGCGGCAAGTTCGACGTGGTCATCTCCAACGTCACGGTCACCGAAGAGCGCAAGGAGAAGTTCGACTTCTCCACCTACCGCAACGACACGCTGGGCTTTTACGTGCCCGCCAACAGCAAGATCGCCGCGATCAAGGAGCCCAAGGACGTGGCCGGCCTGCGGGTGATCGTGGGCTCGGCCACCAACCAGGAGCAGATCCTGCTGCGCTGGAACCAGCAGAACGTGGCCGCCGGCCTGAAGCCGGTGGAGGTGCAGTACTACGACGACGACGTGGTGCTGTACCTGGCGCTGCTGTCGGGCCGCGCCGACGCCTACCTGGCGCCCAACGGCATCGCCGCCCACAACGCGCGCGACGGCCGTACCAAGCTGGTGGGCACCTTCTCGGGCGGCTGGCCGCAGACGGCCGAGATCGCGGTGACGTCCCGCAAGGGCTCGGGCATCGCCGAGGCCATCACCGCCGCGCTGAACGCGCAGATCGCCAACGGCAACTACAACAAGGCGCTGGTGCGCTGGAACCTGCAGTCCGAGGCCATCGCCCTGGCACGCACCAACCCGCCCGGGCTGCCGCGCAAATGAACGTGCTCACTCGCCGCCGCTGGAAGTCCTGGGCAGCGGCTGTGGCCGCGGGGCTGTGCTTGTTCCTGGCCGGGGCCGCGGGGGCCGCGGCCACTGCCGACCTGTCGCCCGAGCAGGCCGGCCGCGTGCGGGCCGAGCGCGATGCCCAGGCCGTGGCCGCGCTGCCGCCGGGCTGGCAACCGGTGCAGCCCGGCGCCTTCACTGTGGCCATCCATCCGGCCGCGCCGCCTGTGTCCACCTATGCCACCGATGCACGCACGGTCGTCGGTGCCGACGTGGACATCGCGCAGCTGGTGGCCGATGCGCTGGGCCTGAAGCTGGTGCTGCAGCCGGTGGCCTGGGCCGACTGGCCGCTGGGCCTGGCGTCGGGCCGCTACGACGCGGTGATCAGCAACGTCGGCGTGACCGAGCAGCGCAAGGAGAAGTTCGACTTCAGCACCTACCGGCAGGGCCTGCACGGCTTCTACGTGCCGGTGGGCAGCCCGATCCAGCGGTTGGCCCAACCCAAGGACGTCGCCGGTCTGCGCATCATCACCAGCAGCGGCACGATCCAGGAGCGCATCCTGCTGGAGTGGAACCGGCAGAACCAGGCCGCCGGCTTGGCGGCGCTGACGCTGCAGTACCACGACGACGACGCCGCCCGCACGCTGGCCCTGGTGTCCGGCCGCGCCGATGCCAGCTTCAACCCCAACGCTGCCCAGGCCTGGGCTGCCGCGCGCGACGGCCGCATGCGCCGCGTGGGTCTGGTGAACGCCGGCTGGCCGCTGAAGGCGGACGTGGCCATCACCACCCGCAAGGGCAGCGGCCTGGTGCCGGCCGTCACCGCGGCGCTCAACCGCTTGATCGACAACGGTAAGTACGCCCAGGCGCTGGCGCGCTGGGGCCTGGAGGCCGAAGCGCTGACCAAGGCGGAGACCAACCCGCCCGGTCTGCCGAAGTTCTGAACCGCACTTTCAGCGCCGCCGGCGCTGGCGGCGCAACAGCGCGCCCAGCGCCAGCAGCCCGGCCAGGCTCATGGCCCAGGTGGCCGGCTCGGGTACGGCCGCGACCGGCACGCCGACGATGTTCACCAGGTTGCGGTACTCGGGCGCGACGGTGAACACCGGGTCGACCCAGGCGCTGCCGGTGCCGTATTCGTCCTTGTCGTGGTCCAGTCCCAGCATGCCGATGCCGGCGCCGGCGCGGGCCGACATGGACACGATGATCGGGGTGTAGGGCGCGATCTCGGCCCATTCGTCGACGTAGATCGACCCGTTGCCGCCGAACACGACGGGGCTCTGGTTCACGGCGCTTTGCACGCCGGTGTATTGGTAGATGTTGCTGACCGCGCCGTGCGGTTGCTGGCGGTATGCGAAGCCGAAGCTGATGGTGGCCACCGCCCACCCATCACTGCCGGTGGAGCCCGAAGCCTGCACCCTCAGTGGCACCAGCGCCGGCAGCACGGCGCCGGGCTTGGCCTCGATCTGGAACTCGTAGTAGATGTCGGCGTAGCTGCCGATCTGTTCATCGGCGGTGCTGGCGCTGGCGCGCACGGTGCCGCCGTGTTCAGCGGTGGCCGAGGCATTGCCGATGGTGCCGGTACCCTGGAAGCTGGTGTGTGTGAGCCGCACCGTGGTGCTGTCGGGCAGCCGCGGCGCGAGCTGCAGCTCACGTCCCGGCGGTTTGCCCGCGCTCAGCGTCTCGTCGGGCTTGTAGATGTCGGGCGATATGTCGATCGCGGCCTGGTATTGCGGCGACTGCAGGGTCCACGCCATGGACGGCGCGGCCAGCGCCGACAGGCTGCACAGCAGGGCGGCCCGGCGCAGGCCGGGCTTCAGAAGCGGGCGTTGTTGCATGCGTTTCCTCCGTGGCATTCATGAGCAGGGCAGCCAGCTGCCCTGCCACGCCATACGGAAAAATCGCGGCCGGCCGGACAAGCCGGCCGTGGGGGCTCAATCCACCGTCTTGCGCGCAGCCACGCCGGTGGCCGGGAAGTCGGTGAAGATGCCGTCCAGGCCCAGCTTCATGTAGTAGGCGATCTCGGTCTGCGCGTCCTTGAAGCCATAGATGCCCGAGTCGTCGCGGAAGGTCCAGGTGTGCACCAGCAGGCCGCGGGCATGGGCCGCTTCCACCACGCCGGTGCTGCCGTCCACGCGCCGGTCGTTGACGGTGAGGGTAGTGTCGCCAGTGCGCTCCACGCCGTCGTTCACGGTCTTCACCAGGTAGGGCTTCCAGGGGCCGATGGCGTCGGCATATGTCTTGACGAAGTCCAGGCCGGCGGGCGTCAGCAGATCGGAGAACAGCCGCGCATCGCCCTTGACCACGAAGTCGTAGGGCTGGCGGTAGGGCGCCACCAGCGACATGCTGCCGTCGTCCTTCACGTCGTCGGCATCGATCAGCTGCACCAGGCGGATGGCCGTCTTGCCGCGCAGGTATTGCAGGTTGCTGACCTCGAACGACTGGATGAACACCGGCGCGCTCTTGCTGTTGCCCCAGGCGGTGTGCAGCGCGGCGACCAGCTTGTCCTCGAACACGTTGGCGCCGAACAGGCCCGCGTGGAAGGTGGAGTGCTTGATCTCGGGATAGATGCCGATGGTGCGGCCGGTGCTGGTGCTGGCGCTCTTGGCCAGCGCGATGACTTCGGCCAGCGTGGGGATGGTGAACTGGCCGTCGTAGGCCTTGGAGCGGCCGGCCCGCGACTGCACCGCGCGCAGCGTCTTGATCTCGGCCAGCGTGAAGTCGCTGGCCCAGTAGGCGGTGGTGGGCACGCCGTCCAGCGAGCGGGTGCGCTTGCGCTCGGCGCCGAACTTGGTGGCCACGTCGGTGGTGTCGTCCAGGATCGGCTCATGCCGGGCCACCATCTCGCCGTCGCTGGTCAGCACCAGGTCGGGCTCGATGAAATCGGCGCCTTGCTCGATGGCCAGCTGGTAGCTCTCGAGCGTGTGCTCGGGCCGCAGGCCGGAAGCGCCGCGGTGGCCGATCACCAGCGTGGGGTCGCCGCTCAGCGTGGACCAGTTGTTGTCGTCGTTGCCGCAGGCCTGCAGCATCAGCACGGCAGCGGCTGCCGCCGCCATCAGTCGCCATTTCATCCGGGGCTCCTCGTTTGTTTCGAATGTGTGACGGCGCGCATGGTCTCGTGCACCCATGACAGCGCCGTGACGGATTCGATGCTGCCCAGGGCAGGCGCGGCGCGCCATGGGGGCAAACGCCCGCGCGTCCTCGGGGACGCTGGGCGCAGCCTGTGAAGTTAGGGGGGCAGCTGTCAGGCGGCGGCCGCCAGCACCTGCGTGGCCTGCTGCCACACCGGACGGCCGTGCTCGAACACGCGCAGTTCGCCGGGCGCGAAGGCCTGCCAGGGCTCGGTGTGGGTGAGGGGCTGCGTGGCCACCACCACCATGCGGTCGTCGGGGCCGTTGGCGCCGGCCAGGTCCAGCTCCAGGTCGCAGTCGACCAGCCGCGCGCGCGGGAAGGGGTGCTGGCGGGTCACCCAGTGCAGCTGCGTGCTGCCATGGGCATACAGCGCATGGCCGTCGGTCAGCAGCATGTTGAAGCTGCCGTGCACGCCGATCTGCGGCAGCAGCTCGGCCAGCACCGGCGCCAGCGCCTGCCAGTGCGGTGCCGGACCGTGGCCGCCGCCGAAGGCCTGGCGCAGGCGCTGCAGCAGCCAGCAGAAGGCATGTTCGCTGTCGGTCTGGCCCAGCGGCAGGTGGCTGCCGTCCAGCGGCGGCCGAAAGCCCTTGAGGTCGCCGTTGTGGGCAAACACCCAGCTGCGGCCGCGCCACTCGCGCACGAAGGGGTGGCAGTTGGCCAGGCTCACCTCGCCCTGGGTGGCCTTGCGCACATGGGCCAGCACCGTGCGCGCCCGCAGCGGGTGCTGGCGCAGGAAGGCCGCCAGCGGCGCATCGCAGGCGCGGCCGGCATCGTGAAACACCTGGGGCACCTGCCCGTCATGAAAGGCCATGCCCCAGCCGTCCGCATGGTGGTCGGTGGCCCCGCCGCGTGCCGAGAACCCGGTGAACGAGAACGTGGCCGCGGTGGGCGCGTTGCTGTGGATGGCAAGCAGTTGGCACATGGCGACAGGAAAAGCCCTGTCGCATTCTTCGGCCCGGGGGCGCTGAACCTAAGCGACCATTGCTTCGATGTTCATGCGCTGGCCGCACTTGGGCGGGCGCTGCGGGCCGGCCGCGGGCAGAAAAAAGGCCCGCTCGCGCGGGCCTTGAAAAGGCCACCCACCATCGGGGGCCAGGAGACAAGCGCCACTCTTGTTTCGCCGTTGCCGTGTTGTCTCGGTGCCCAGCGTAGCCGTGGTGCCGCGCCGGGTGGCCGAATGTTTTTGCATGCCGGCATGCAGCGCCCGAGTAAGCCGGCCGGCACATAAGCAAGCGCGCAATGCTTCGTTGGCGGGCGCGGGCCGGCTGCCTAAGGTGGCGGCGCATGAAAGTTGCCCGCCAAGAATGGCCGACCTGGGCCTTGATCGTGGCCGTGTACGGCGCCTGGCTCGGTGCGCTGGCCGCGCTGCCGGTGCTGGGGCCCGTGGCCGGCACGGCGCTGCTGACCCTGGCCTGCTGCTGGTTCATGAGCCTGCAGCATGAGCTGCTGCACGGCCACCCCACGCGCAGCGCGCGCATCAACCGCCTGCTGGGCCTGCTGCCGCTGGCGGCCTGGTACCCCTACGACCTGTACCGCAGCACCCACCTGGCCCACCACCGCGACGAGCTGCTCACGCAGCCGGGCATCGACCCCGAGAGCAACTACGTCAGCGCCCGCGACTATGCCCGACTGGGGCCCATCGGCCGCTGGCTGCGCCATGCCCAGCGCACGGTGCTGGGCCGCATGCTGCTGGGCCCGGCGCTGGTGATCGTGCCCACCTGGGCCGATGCGCTGCGCCGCCCGCTGCGCGGCGACCGCTCGCAGCTGGGCAGCTGGGTGCAGCACCTGCTGCTGCTGGCGGCGCTGCTGTGGGCGCTGCAGCGCTGGGCCGGCATCACGCCACTGCACTACCTGCTGGGCGTGTGCTACCCGGCATTGGGCCTGGCCATGCTGCGCTCGTTCTATGAACACCGGCCGGCCGCCGAGGCGGCGCACCGCGTGGTGGTGAACGAGGCGGGTTGGTTCTGGCGCTGGCTGTTCCTCAACAACAACTACCATGCGGTGCACCACGCCCAGCCGGGCCTGCCGTGGTGGCGCATCCGCCGCGTGTACCTGGCGCAACGGGCGCAGGTGCTGGCGTGCAACGGTCACTTCCTGGTGCAGGGGTATGGTCAACTGCTGCGCCGGCATGCCTGGCGACCGATCGACTCCCCCATCCACCGCACGCCCCGATGACCTTGCCTGCCCGCACCGCCGCGCTGCCGATGTACGACCTGCAGCCCGAGGCGGTGCAGGCCTGGTGGCAGGGGCTGGCCGCCGCACTGCGGCGCGAGGGCGTGGAAGAGGTGCCCGACGCCTTGAGCTGGCCCGACGACCTGGAAGCGCATTGGCGGCAGCCGCGGCTGCTGCTGAGCCAGACCTGCGGCCATCCGCTGGTCACCCGGTTATGGGACGCGGTGCAGGTGGTCGGCGCCATGCGCTATGCCGCCCCGGGCTGCGAAGGCATCCGCTACAGCAGCCTGCTCGTGGCGCGTGAGGGGCATGCAGGCGGCCTGGCCGCGCTGGCGGGCCGGGTGGCGGCGGTCAACGATGAAGGCTCCTACTCCGGCTGCATCGCGCTGCGGCGTGCGGTGGCGGCGGTGGGAGGCGATGAGCGGTTCTTCGGCCGCATCACCCTCACCGGCAGCCACCGCGCCTGCCTGGTGGCGGTGCGGCAGGGTGAGGCCGACGTGGCCGCGATCGATGCGGTGACGCATGCGTTGATCCAGCGCCACCAGCCGGCGCTGCTGCAGGGGCTGCAGGTCATCGGCCGCACGCCACTGGCGCCGGGCCTGCCGCTGATCACCGCGCTGCACACCTCGGCGCCGGAGCTGCGTGCGCTGCAACGTGGCCTGCAGGCCGCCTGCCACGACCCTGCGCTGGCGGCCGAGCGCCGCGCCCTGCTGATCGAAGGCTTCGAGCCGGTGCCGGCCAGCACCTGGGAGTAGCCGGCGTCAGCGCGGCAGCCAACGCCTGCTCAACCCGGCAACAGCGCTGGCGCGGCCAGCGTCACCACCAGCCCCGCCGGCGCGCTGGCCGCCAGCAAGGGCATCACGCCCAGCTTGAAGCGGAACAGCGCCACCGCCGCGGCCAGTGCGATCAGGGCCGACACCGCATCGAAGCGGCCGCCCCAGCCCTGCGGCCACAGCACATGCAGCGCGAAGAACACGGCCAGGTGGAGGATGACGCCCACCACCGCCGCGGTGATGGCCGACAGCGGCGCGGTGAAGCCCAGCTTGCCGTGGGTGGTCTCGATCAGCGGCCCGCCCGCCAGGATGAACACGAAGGACGGCAGGAAGGTGAAGAAGGTGACCACGGTGGCCGCCAGCGCACCGGCCAGGGCCAGCGCGTCGGGGCCCAGCAACTGGCGCGTCCAGCCGCCGACGAAGCCGACGAAGGCCACCACCATGATCAGCGGGCCCGGCGTGGTTTCGCCCAACGCCAGGCCGTCGATCATCTGCGGGCCGGTGAGCCATTGCTGCGACTCCACCGCGCCCTGGTACACGTACGGCAGCACGGCATACGCACCGCCGAAGGTCAGCAGCGCCGCCTTGGTGAAGAACCAGCCCATCTGCGCCAGCGTGCCCTGCCAGCCGCCCCAGGCCACCAGCGCGCCCAGCGCCAGCGCCCACAGCGCCAGGCCCACCAGCATCACCCGCGCCAGGCCACGGCGCGAGAAGCGCGCATGCGGCGGCGTGGGCGTGTCGTCGTCGATCAAGGCCGGTGCATGCGGCGCCGCGCCGGCCGCATGGCTGCCGCCCAGCGCAAACACCTGCGGCGCCCGGCGGGCGCCGAACCAGCCCACCACCCCGGCCGCCAGCACGATGGCCGGAAAGGGCACACCGGCCAGCGTGATGGCCGCGAACGAGACCGCCGCGATGGCCCACAGCCAGC
This sequence comes from uncultured Aquincola sp., assembly GCF_964001545.1. NCBI lineage: Bacteria > Pseudomonadati > Pseudomonadota > Betaproteobacteria > Burkholderiales > Sphaerotilaceae > Aquincola > uncultured Aquincola sp. The sequence goes on along the minus strand of NZ_CAXFDV010000140.1, from coordinate 2,056 downwards.
CGTTTTTCAGTGCCCGGCTGCCGATGCGGTGGGCTGCATGCAGCACCAGCGCGGTGACCGCCGGCTTGATGCCGTAGAACAGGCCCGCCACCACCGGCACCTGGCCGAAGCGCAGGTACACCCAGCTCAGCGCGATGAGGATGAAGAGCGAGGGCAGCACGAACAGCGCGCCGGCCACCAGGCCGCCCCAGCGGCGGTGCATCAACCAGCCGATGTAGGTGGCCAGCTGCTGCGCCTCGGGGCCGGGCAGCACCATGCAGTAGTTCAGCGCATGCAAGAAGCGCTTCTCGCTGATCCAGCGGCGCCGTTCCACCAGCTCGCTGTGCATGATCGCGATCTGCCCGGCCGGGCCGCCGAAGCTGATGAAGCCCAGCTTCAGCCAGAAGCGGAAGGCCTGGGCGAAGGTGACGGTGGGTGGCGTGTCGGGTGGCATCAGCGCGCCAGCATAAGGTCACCGGATGTCAGGCGCCGGGCGGGATGCGGCGGTCGCCCGCTGCGGGTGGCGCGGGACCTCTTTCCTCTCGCCATGACCGTCGGCTGAGGTGGCGCACCTAGGCCGCAACGCCGTGGGCGCGCAAGATGGGGCTGCACGCCCCATGCGTGCCAACGCATCGAGGAGACGACATGAGACCTATCGGTATCAGGGCTGGCAGCGCCGTAGGGGTGCTGCTGTTGGCGGCTTCACCGCTGGCGTCGGCCGCGCTCCCTGGCAGTTGCGACGGCTCCAGCGACCCCTGCAGCTTCAACCTTGGCCGCGTGTCGGTGTCGTTGGCGCAGGGGACTGCTTCGTACAACGCCGGGGCGGAGTTCCTGTCTGGCGACGATGGCGACTTCGTGGCCGATCCTTCCTTGTTCAACAGCCTGGCTTTGCAGCAGTCAGGTGCCACCGAAGGCTTTTCCTTCTCGCCCAACCTGCAGCTGCGGGTGGGCGGCAGCGGGCGCAACGGCTACCACCAGTTGCTGGGCTTCTTCGAGTTCACCGGCCTGCGCTTCCAGGCCAACCCCGGATGGCGCATCGATGCACTGCGGCTGGAGGTGACCGGCCAGCACAGCGTGGTGGGCGACGCCAACTGGTCGTACGCCCTGCCGTTTGCGCTCAGCTTCAACGGCGACAGCTTTGCCGGTAGCGGCGCCATCAACCCCGACGATGCGTCGCTGCGTGCCGAGCTGATGGTGAGCGCCGCCTACCTGGAAGGCGAAGAAGGCACGGCGCCGGTGTACGGCTATGCCACCGCGGCCTTCCAGTCGGCGCGCTTCGTCGCCACGGTGTCCGCGGTGCCCGAACCCGGCGCCCTGACCTTGTGGCTGGCAGGCGGCGCCTGGCTGGTGGGCTGGCGGCGGGGATGGGTACGGCGTTTGCTGCATCGGCGGTAACCGACTGAGAGCCCATGCCGCGCCACCACTTCCTTCTCTCACCTGCTGCCCAGCCACCCGCCACCGTGCGGGTGTGGTTCGATCTGTACTGGGGACGGTTGCATTGGGTGGCGCGCTGGCATACCGCTAGCGGCGCGCGCGCGTGGCGCGGCAGCTTCATCACTTCGGTGCCCAGCCATTTCCTGGGATTGCTGCGTGGCCTGGTCGAGGAAGAGGTCCGGGCGTCGGTGCCGGCGCAGGCCGTCACGGCTCCTGCGCGGCTGCTCGATGCCCACCGACCGCCGGTCGCACCCCTGGTGCCATGGACCATCAAGCGCACGCTGGCCCATCCGCCGATGCCAGCTGCGGCGCCGCATGGCGCTTGGTGTCGCCGCAGCAGCTTGCCCAGCGGGCCTGGGGTGAAAGGTCGTCCGGAAGTGCGGCCCTGAAATCACCGGCCTGGAGGGTGCGGCCATTCGCGCCACTTTTTGAGGCACCATCACCAGGCCGTGCCGTTCCCAGGAGTTCGCCATGCACGTTGAAGCTCCCGCCTTTCGCGCCTTCATCCAGTCGCTGGAGGCGCTGGTCGCACAGGCCCCGCCCGAGCCGCGCCTGCTCGATGAAGCGGGCCGCCTGCTGGGCCGCCTGGTGGCCGACGACCGCTGGCTGCCTGCCGCCTATGCGGTGCCGGGCGAGCGCTACC